>NZ_JBSGEL010000052.1:0-57148 GCF_053602875.1 Kitasatospora sp. NPDC004289
CAGACCATACATCGATTCCGAGGTATCACGGAAGCGATATAGCCGGGCGCTCGGCATGGCAGCATGGGCGCATGCTGAAGCTCGCCATCCTCGGGCTCCCGGACCGGCTCGGGGAAGGACTCGCCGAGCTGCGGCGCGGGCTGCTGGATGTGCTTGAGCACGATCTCCAGCACCGTCTCGCCGGTGAACGGCAGCTGCCCGGTGAGGAGTTCGAAGGCCACCACGCCGAGCGAGTACAGGTCGGAGGCCGGCGAGGACGAGCCTCCGTCGGCCTGCTCGGGGGCGATGTAGAGCGCGGTGCCGAGCACCGAGTTGGTGGTGGTGATCTTCGTGCCGGCCATCGCGTGGGCGATGCCGAAGTCGGTCACCGTGACCCCGCCGTCGCTGCGCAGCATCAGGTTGGAGGGCTTGATGTCGCGGTGCACGATGTCCCGCTGGTGGGCGGCGTGCAGCGCGTCCAGGGCGTCGGCCATCAGGCCCAGCGCCTTGGCGGGCACCATCGGGCCGTCGGCGGTGAGCACCTCGTTGAGCGGCTTGCCGTCGATGAACTCCATGACGATGTAGGCGATCCGCTCGCCCTCGCCCTCACCGGGCTCCCCGTAGTCGTGGACGTGCACGATGCCGGGGTGCTTGAGGGTGGCGAGGATGCGGGCCTCGCGGCGGAACCGCTCGGTGAAGTTGCGGTCCTCCAGCAGGCCGGGGTGCATGATCTTGACCGCGACCTCGCGCTCCAGCACGGCGTCCTCGGCCCGCCAGACGTCGCCCATCCCGCCGCCGCCGACCCGTTCGGTGAGCTTGTACCGCTCCCCGAGCACGGTCCCCCGACCCCACATGCCGCCCCCTTGTCATGGCCGGTACGGACTACTGACCGACCGTCAATTCGCGCACAGTCTGCCAGAAGCCCCTCCGGCCTCAACCCCCCAGGAGCCCCCGCAGTGCCAGGGCGTCCGGCGCCACCGCCGTGACCAGCGAGGACGCCTCCCCCGGCAGCACCATCAGCACCGCGTCCACCCCCTCCGGGACGGCCGGGGCGGGCAGCCCGACGGTCAGCAGCTGGCCCGCCGTCCGGTGTCCGCCCAGGCAGGCCGGACCGTCCCAACCGGGAGCGCCGGGGCCCAGGTCGGTCTGCTGGTCCAGGACCGTCCGGCCCGCCTGACGGACGGTCAGGCGGGAGGTGAGACGGCCGGGCGGGGCTCCCCGGTTCCAGTCGTGCGCCCGGCCGAGCACCTGCTCCTCCCGGTAGCGCAGCCGGGCCCCGGCGGCCAGCTCGACCACCGTGGTCAGCACCAGGTGGCTGCCGCTCGCGGCCACCACCGGCTCCGGCCGCCAGTCCAGCAGCGCACCCTCTCCCACCGTCAACTCCACGGCGTAGCGGGCCTCACCGCCCTCCCGCCCTGGCAGGCTGACGGTCGCGGCGGCGCTGGTGACGTACAGCGCGGCGCCCGGCCGGACGGTGGCCCGCACCGCCAGCCGGTCGCCGCCCAGCGGCGCGGCCATCGCCCCGACCAGCACCACGTGCGCACCGGGCGCGGCGCCCAGCGTGCGGCGCACCGCGATCGGGCCGCTCCCGGCCAGCTCGGGCAGCGCGGTCCCGCCCCGGCCGTCCGGCTCGGCGGTGATCCGGGTGACCGCCGAGCCGGCCAGGACGGCCCCGGCGGTCACCGCCGCTGCCACTCGGCCAGTCGGGCCCGGACCCAGGCCGCCACCGGTGCGATCCCGTCCGGTGCGGTCAACGCCGTGAACAGCGTGGGCAGTTCGCCGCGCTGCGCCTTGGCGTCCCGGGCCATCACCGCCAGGTCGGCGCCGACCAGCGGGGCCAGGTCGGTCTTGTTCACCACCAGCAGGTCGGAGGTGGAGACGCCGGGGCCGCCCTTGCGCGGGATCTTGTCACCGCCGGAGACGTCGATGACGAAGACCTGGTGGTCCACCAGGCCCCGGCTGAAGGTGGCCGTCAGGTTGTCGCCGCCGGACTCCACCAGGATCAGGTCGAGCGGGCCGAGGGCGGCCTCCAGCTCCTCCACCGCCTCCAGGTTGGCCGAGATGTCGTCCCGGATCGCGGTGTGCGGGCAGCAGCCGGTCTCCACCGCGGTGATCCGCTCCGGCGGCAGCACCGCGTTGCGCAGCAGGAACTCGGCGTCCTCGGTGGTGTAGATGTCATTGGTCACCACCGCGAGCGAGAGCTCCTCGCGCAGCTCGCGGCAGAGCGCGGCCACGGTCGCGGTCTTGCCGGAGCCGACCGGGCCGCCGAGGCCGATCCGCAGCGCGCGAGGGGTCCGGGGCCGCTCCGACACGGCGGAGTGGGTGTGGTGGACGGAGACGTCGTAGGGGTCGACGTGGTCACGATGCAAAGAGACGCACCTTCCAGGAACTGTGCCGCTCGGCGTAGACGTCGAGCAACGGGGCCGAAGCGGCCGGGAGTTCCCCCCGGCCGGCGGCCGCCACCGCGGCTGCGGCGACGGCGTCGAGGTCCGGCGCGAGCCGGGCCAGATGGGCGGTGACCTGGTACGGGTCCAGTCCGAGCAGTCGGACGCAGGCGGTGGCCGGCCCGTTGACGCTCTCGTACGCGGCCACCGCCGCCGCCTCCCGCGGGCCGAGGCCGGCCGCGTGGGCGGTGGCACCGAGCACCACCGGCTGGTGCACGCCGCCGGGGTGACGCTCCCGCAGGCCGTCCAGCACCGGGTGCGGCCACGCCGCCCGGGCCGCCCGCAGCAGCTGCCGGCCGAGCTTGCGGCTCGCCGCCCGCTGCGCGGGCGAGGGGGTCCGCGCCTCGGCGGCCTCGTCCCACGCGTCCACCCGCCCCGGCTCCAGCGCCGCGGCGGCGGCCAGAGCGGCCGAGGTCAGCCCCGCGGTGTGCAGCCGGCCCAGCAGGAAGGCCGCCATGCTCTCCGCATCGCGCACCCGCCCCGCCCGCACCGCGGCCTCCGCCCCGCCGGAGTGCGCGTGCCCCCCGGCGGGGAACCGCCCGTCGGCGAGCAGCAACAACGCGGCGACGCCCCCGCCCGGGCCGAACCCGCCCGCGAACGGCGGCCCGGGGCGGGTGTCCGTGTCCGTCATCCCGCCCTCCCCTAGAACAGGAAGTACCGCTGGGCGAGCGGCAGTTCGGTGACGGGCTCGGACGTGACGGCCTCGCCGTCGATGGTGACGGTGAAGGTGTCCGGGTCGACCCGGACGTCCGGCCGGGCGGTGTTGTTGACCAGGTGGTCCTTGGTGACGCCCCGGGTGTTGCCGATCGGGACGAACGCCTTGCCCAGGCCCAGGCGTTCGGCGATGCCGTCCTCGACCGCCGCCGGCGCCGTGAAGTTGACCGAGTTCGCGGCCGGCGCCCGGCCGATCGCACCGAACATCGGCCGCGGCAGCACCGGTTGGGGCGTCGGGATGGAGGCGTTGGCGTCCCCCATCTGGGCCCAGGCGATCTGCCCGCCCTTGACCACCAGCTCCGGCTTGACCCCGAAGAAGGCCGGCGACCAGAGCACCAGGTCCGCCAGCTTCCCGGTCTCCACCGAGCCCACCAGCCCGTCCAGCCCCTGCGCCACCGCCGGGTTGATCGTGTACTTGGCCACGTACCGCCGCGCCCGGTGGTTGTCCGCCCGGCCGTCCCCCGGCAGGGCGCCCCACCGCGCCTTCCCGACGTGCGCGGTCTGCCAGGTCCGCAGCACCACCTCCCCGATCCGCCCCATCGCCTGCGAGTCGGAGCTGATGATGGAGATGGCGCCCAGGTCGTGCAGCACGTCCTCCGCCGCGATGGTCGACGGCCGGATCCGCGACTCCGCGAAGGCCAGGTCCTCCGGCACGTGCGGGCTGAGGTGGTGGCAGACCATCAGCATGTCGAGGTGCTCGGCCACGGTGTTCGCGGTGTGCGGCCGGGTCGGGTTGGTCGAGCTGGGCAGCACGTTCAGCTCCGACACCACGCTGATGATGTCCGGGGCGTGGCCACCGCCCGCACCCTCGGTGTGGTAGGCGTGGATGCCCCGCCCGGCGATCGCCGCCAGGGTGTCCCCGACGAACCCGGCCTCGTTCAAGGTGTCCGTGTGGATGGCGAGTTGGGCTCCGCTCTCCTCGCACACCCGCAGACAGGCGTCGATCGCCGCCGGCGTCGCGCCCCAGTCCTCGTGGATCTTGAATCCCAGGGCGCCGCCGCGCAGCTGCGCGCGCATCGCCTCGGTGTTGACGGTGTTGCCCTTGCCGAGCAGGCCGACGTTGACCGGCAGGCCGTCCATCGCCTCGAACATCCGGGCCAGGTGCCAGGAGCCCGGGGTGATGGTGGTGGCCTTGGTCCCTTCGGCCGGCCCGGTGCCGCCGCCGACCAGGGTGGTGATGCCGGCCGCCAGCGCCTCGTCCGCCAACTGCGGGCAGATGAAGTGCACATGGGCGTCGATCGCCCCGGCGGTGAGGATCTTCCCGTTGCCGGAGATCACCTCCGTCTCCGGACCGATGACCAGCTCCGGGTGGACGCCGTCCATGGTCTCCGGGTTGCCGGCCTTGCCCAGGGCGGTGATCCGGCCGTCCCGGATGCCCACGTCGGCCTTGACCACGCCCCAGTGGTCCAGCACCACGGCACCGGTGATCACCGTGTCGGGGGCGCCCTCGGCCCGGGAGGCCCGGCCCTGGCCCATCGACTCCCGGATCACCTTGCCGCCGCCGAAGACTGCCTCGTCGCCGCCGGCGCAGCGGTCCTCCTCGACCTCGATCAGCAGATTGGTGTCGCCCAGCCGGATCCGGTCCCCGACCGTCGGCCCGTACAGGGCGGCGTACCGCTCCCGGCTCAGCCTCAGCGCGTACCCGCTCATCCCAGCGCCCCTCCGACCTCTCCGCGCAGTCCGTGCACCTCGCGCCGCCCGCCGATCGGCACCAGCTCCACCGCCACCGGGATCCCCGGCTCGAAGCGGACGGCCGTCCCCGCCGGTACGTTCAGCCGTAGGCCGTAGGCGGCCTGCCGGTCGAACTCCAGCCCCGGGTTGGCCTCGGCGAAGTGGTAGTGCGAGCCGACCTGCACGGGCCGGTCGGCGACGTTCAGGACCGTCAGCCCGCTCACGGGAGCACCGGCGTTCAGCCCGATCTCCCCCTCCCCGTACAGCACCTCACCAGGCGTCAGGGCCTCGGCCGCCGTCGTCACCGGCGCGGCCACCCGCGCGGCCACCGGCGCGCTCACCGGATCGGCCCGTGCACGGTGACCAGCTTGGTGCCGTCCGGGAAGGTGGCCTCCACCTGGACGTCCGGGATCATCTCGGCGATCCCCTCCATGACGTCCTCGCGGCCGAGCACCTCGCGGCCGGACTCCATCAGCTCGGCGACGGTCCGGCCGTCCCGGGCGCCCTCCAGCACGTGCGAGGTGATCAGGGCGACCGCCTCGGGGTGGTTGAGCCGAAGGCCACGGGCCCGCCGGGAGCGGGCCACGTCGGCCGCGACGTGGATGAGCAGGCGTTCCTGCTCATGGGGAGTGAGCCTCATCTGCACACACCTCGGAGAGATTTTTCGGCACACCGTAGCGGACCTTCGGAGCACGCACCACCCGCTCCCACCAGGGCATCTGACGCTCTTTTAGGGGAATTTACGATCAGATTTCCAAGCGATTTCCAGACCCTCTCAACGCCATTCCCGAGGCGATTGCGAAGCTTTGACCCGGACCACGGATCCTCCAGCCGCCCCGCCCTCCCCACCGGCCCGTCACTGGAGCTTTCCACAGGGTTCGCCCGGTGGGCACCGACAGGGCGACGCCCGCCTCCTACCGTACGGACGGACACGACACCGACCGGGGAGACGACATGACGGACCTTCACAGCTCAGAGACCTCGCGCCGCTGGTTCCTCCGGGCGGGCGGAGCGGTCGGCGTCGGCGCCGCCGCGTTCGGGTCCGGCATCGTGCCGGCCGCCGCCGCGGACGGCCAGGGCCACCAGGGCGCGGAGGAGGCCCCGGAGGCCCTGCGGACCCCCGGCACCCGCCCCGCCGTGCGCACCGGCACCGGCCTGGACCGGCTCCCCCACCCCCTGGTGGTCGCCCACCGCGGCGCCAGCGGCTACCGCCCCGAGCACACCATCGGCGCCTACGAGCACGCCCTCGACCTCGGCGCCGACGTGATCGAGCAGGACCTGGTGCCCACCAAGGACGGCCACCTGGTGGTCCGTCACGAGAACGAGATCGGCGGCACCACCGACGTCGCCGACCACAAGGAGTTCGCGGCCCGCAGGACCACCAAGACGATCGACGGCAAGGCCGTCACCGGCTGGTTCACCGAGGACTTCACCCTCGCGGAGCTGCGCACCCTGCGCGCCAAGGAGCGGCTGCCGCTCCAGCGCCAGCACAACACCCTCTACGACGGCCGCTGGGCCATCCCCACCTTCCGCGAGGTCGCCGAGTTCGCAGCCCGCCGCGCCCGCACCACCGGCCGCGAGGTCTGGCTCTACCCCGAGACCAAGCACCCCTCCTACTTCCGCTCCATCGGCCTGCCGCTCGAGGAGCGCCTCGCCGCCGAGCTCCGGCGCGCCGGGCTGGCCGGCCGCAACGGGCGGGCCGTCCTGCAGTCCTTCGAGCCGAGCAGCCTCCAGCGCCTGGCCAAGCTGGTCGACAACCCGCGCATCCAGCTGCTCAGCGACGCCGGCACCCAGCCCTACGACTTCGTCCTGGCCAAGGACCCGCGTACCGTCGCCGACCTGGTCACCCCCGCCGGCCTGTGCTGGATCGCCGGCTACGCCCACGGCATCGGCCCGACCACCAACCTGATCGCCCCGGTCGACCCCGCCACCGGCAAGCTCCGCCCGGTCACCACCCTGGTCGCCGACGCCCACGCCGCCAGGCTCCTGCTGCACCCGTACACCCTGCGCAACGAGAACGCCTTCCTCCCCGCCGACTTCCGCCGCGGCACCGACCCCAACGCCTACGGCGACTCCATCGCCTGGGCCCGCTTCCTGATGGACCAGGGCGTCGACGGCTTCTTCACCGACCAGACCGACACCAGCCGCCTCGCCCGCGCCGACTTCTGGGCGGCGAAGGGAATCCCCTCCTGACCTGGCGAAAGTGGTCAACCCGGGGGCGCGAGGAACTCTGCGCGGGGGAACGGCAGCACCTGCAACCGGCTGACGGAGCTCGGGTTGCAGGTGCGTCGCCTCCCGAACCGCGCAGTTCCTCGCGCCCCTGCGGGGCGCATCCCGGCACCACGGCCCTCCCCCACTGGACGCGAATATGACGACCGGTCTACTCTGCTCCGCATGGGAGCCAAGGGCGAGGAGACGCGGGCGCGGCTGGTCCGCGCCACCCGGGACCTGATGGAGGCGCACGGATACTCGGGCACCGGCCTCAACCTGGTGCTGGCCGAGAGCGGAGCCCCCCGCGGCTCGCTCTACTTCCACTTCCCGTCCGGCAAGGACCAGTTGGTCGCCCAGGCGCTCACCGAGGCCGGCCAGGAGATCGGCGCCATGATCGAGGCCGTCGGCGCCTCCCACCCGGAGAACGCCGCCGCGACCGTGACCACCCTGGTCGGCCTGCTGGCCGAGCGGATGGAGCAGTCCGACTACCGCAAGGGCTGCCCGATCGCCACCGTCGCGCTGGAGGTGGCGGCCACCAACGAGCCGCTGCGCCGCCTCTGCGCCGACACCTACGCGGACTGGCAGTCCACCCTCGCCGAGCTGCTGACCGAGGAGGGCCGGGACCGGGCCGCCGCCGACGCGACCGCCGGAGCCGTCCTCGCGCTGATCGAGGGCGCCCTCCTGCTGGCCCGCGTCCAGCACAGCCGCCTCCCGCTGGACCAGGCGGCCCGCTCGGCCGCCCTCCTGCTGGCCTGATCCACCCTCAGCACCGACCCGCACCCACTCACGTCTACGTCCACCACGTCGTCCTCCACATCCACAGAATATGTAGACCGGTCCACTCATAAGGAGTACCCATGTCCACCCTCGTCCTCGGTGCCAACGGCTTCATCGGCCGCTGGCTGGTCCTCGAACTCCTCACCCAGGGGCGCCCCGTGGCCGCCGCCACCCGCCCCGGCCGGGCCGCCGCCCTCCGTGGCTGGCTCGCCGCCCACGACGCCCCGGCCGACCGCCTCACCACCGTCACCGCCGACATCACCCGCCCGGACCTCGGCCTCTCCCCCGCCGACGAGGCCCGCCTCCACGACGTCCGGGACGTCCACAACCTCGCCGCGCTCTACCGCTTCGGCCTCGGCCGCCCCGAGGCTCGGGCCGCCAACCACGACGGAGCGCTGCACGTCGCCCGCTGGGCGGCCGCCCGCCCCGGCCTCCGCCGCCTGGTCCACCTCTCCGGCTACCGGGTCGGCGACCGCCCCGTCCCGCTGCCGCCCGCCGAGGCCGACCGGCTCTACCGCACGCTCGGTGCCTACGAGGCCTCCAAGTCCGAGGGCGACTCGGCCCTGCGCGCCCTGGCACCGCACCTCGGCCTGCCGCTCAGCGTGGTGAGCCCCAGCGCGGTGATCGGGCACTCCGCCACGGGGGAGGCCGGGCAGTACCTCGGCCTGGCCACCCTCGTCGACCAGCTGCACCGGGGCCGGCTGCCCGCCCTGCCGGGCAGCCGCCGCACCTTCGTCCCGGTGGTGGCCGTCGACCACCTGGCCCGCTTCCTGGCGGCCACTCCCGAGCACGACCGCGAACCGCTCACCCGGCACACCGTGCTCGACCCCACCACCCCCGAACTCCCGGAGCTGATCGGCCTCCTGGCCGCCCACCTGGGCGTCCGCCCGCCCCGGCTGCGGATCCCGGTCGGCCTGGTCCGCCGCCTCCCGCAGGCCCTCACCGGCGCCGATCCGGAGACCCTGTCCTTCCTCTCCGAGGAGCGCTACGACACCGCCTCCGCGGACCGGCTGGCCCGCGCCGCCGGCCTCGCGCAGGCACCGGTCGCGGACGTCGTGCGCCGCTGGGCGGACCGCCTGGTCGCCGAGGACTTCGGCCGCCGGCCGGGCGCCTGACGGAGGCTCAGGGCAGCGGGACCAGGAAGGTGCCGTTGCGCTGGACGGCCTCGACCGTGACCTGCTCGCGGCGGGGCCGCACCACCTCCAGCGTGCGGTCCGCCGGCGCCTGCTCCACCCCCCAGCCCGGGCCGCTCAGCCGGATCCGCTCCACCCGCCGGCTGGCCGCCGCGATCACGTACTCCACGCCCTGCGGCGAGCGCCACCAGGTCCACCCCAGGGTGTCCTGCTCGTAGCGGCTGCAGGCCCGCCCCTCCGCCCGCCCGGTCCGCTGCGCCGTCTTGGCCCCCGGCAGCAGGACGGCGGTGGCCGCGCTGCCGTCCCCGCCCCACCGGTCGGCCCGCAGGCAGAGCCACTCCGCCCGCCCGGCGTTCTCCGGCAGCGCCTGCCCGGCGAACGCCCACAGGTTCAACTGCCGTACGCCCGCCGTGACATCGGGTGCCACACAGCCGGCCGACGCCCACAGCCGCAGCGCCTCCGCGCTCACCGCCTCCCGGGGCGACCGCGCCGGTCCCTGCTCCGGTGGCGGGGTGTAGCTCAGCCGGGCCGGCCGCAGTCCCCCCAAGTCGGCCAGCAGGAAGGCGTGTTGCTCGGCCACCACCGGGGTCGAGCTCAGCTGGAGGACCACCGGCGCCGGGCACCCGGTCGCCACCGCGACCACCGGGACCGGCCCGGTGACCCCGTCCGCCTTCGCCAACGGCTGCGCCGCAAGCGCCGGTTGGTCGATCCGCCGGGTCTCGCTGCCGTCGATCCACGGCGCCAGCAGGTACCGCACGCCTGCGGCCGTCCGGGTCAGCACCACGGCCGCCGCGCTGGTCACGTCGGAGTCCTCGGCCCGCCCCAGCAGCAGTCCGCCGCGCGGCCCGTCGGTGTACCGGGCCAGCCGGGCACCGTCGAACAGCAGCACCACCGTCGTGCCGTCCACCGTCCCGGCGTACAGCAGGTGCGGTGCCTCCACCGGCGGCCGGGCCACCGTACCGGCCTCGACCGCCGTCCCCGGGCCCGCCGCCCGCCAGGCGGCGACCGCCCGGTCCACCAACGCCCCGTCGGTCCGCCGGTCCCCCCGGCCGGGCCAGGCGGTGAAGTCGACCCGGGCGGTCCGCCGCCACAGGTCGTCCGCGACCCGCACCACCTCCGTCCGGGCCGCCGCCGCGGCCATCGGCGGCGGGGCGGACGGCGGACGCACCGCCGTGGTCGACGAGGGCGCCGCCACCCCGAACCCCGCGGCGGTCAGCACCAGGACCCCGGCCACCCCGCCGGCCACCCGGCGTCGGCGCAGCAGGTCGCTCGGCTGCACCCGTACCCGGCAGGCGTCGAACCCCGGCCAGTGCTCCGGCCCGTCCCCGCGCGCCCGGGCCGCCGCCAACGCGGGCCCGGCCGCCCGGACGGCCCGCGCCGCCTCGTCCTCGGCCACCCCGGCCTCGACCAGCAGCCCGGCCGCCCGATCCGGCGTCAGACCGTCCACCAGCCCCAGCGCGAACGCCGCCCGGGCGGGACGGGGCAGCGCCCCCAACTCCCGGTCCAGCATCAGCTCGTCCGGGTCGCCGCCCATGCTGAACAGGCGCAGCCCCAGCACCACCGGCCCCGGCCGCAGCCGGTCCCGCCGTCGCGGCCGCAGCACGCCCCGGAGCAGCCGCAGCCGCAGCACGGCGTACGTCTGCGCCGGGTTCTCCGTCTCCGGGCCCCGCAGCGGCAGCGCACGCTGCACGGCCGCGTGGGCCGCCAGCACCCGCCGGTGCCGCGTCCTGCCGTCCGGCAGCACGAACCGGGCGATCCCGACCAGCCGTGGGTAGTTGGCCACCAACGCCGCCTCGGCATCGGTGAGGCGGACCGATTCTCCGCTCAGCCCCAGCACCCTCAGCTCCCCACGTCGCACCGTCCCTGACCTACTTGTCCAACGACACGGATCATCCGACGGTTACGCCAACCGGGGCCCGAAGGGTCACCGGGGCGCGAGGCGCTGCTGCTCGGCGGCTCCGCCGCGCGTGCCCCCCGGCGCTACTTCCGCACCTCCACCGTGTCCCCGACCGCCACCCGCTCGTAGAACCAGCGCGCGTCCCCCCTCCCCAGACCGATGTCCCCGGCCGTGGACCCGCCGGCGCCCGGCGCGCGCCAGGGCATCTCGGCGATCCAGACCGAGGTGCCGTCGGGGGCGGAGAGCTTCACCGCCCAGTTCAGTTCGAGGTGGTACGTGCTCCTGTCACCCACGGTCAGGAACGGGCCGGTCTGCGAGTCCATCACCACCACCGCCTGACGGGAGATCACGGTCATCCGCCCGGACGGGGTCGGGGAGCCCGGTCCGCCCACGCTGCACGGCCGGGCGGCGTCCGTCCCGTTGACGCGCACGTCGAACGAGGAGAGGTCGACCACCGCGCGCACCTGGCCGGGCGGCAACGGCTCCGGCCCCGGGTCCTCGGTCGCCGACGGGACCGGCTGGGCCGCCACCTCCAAGGGCCGGTCGGCCGGCGGCGGCGTGCCGAACGCCGTCGAGACCACCGGCGCCGGCCGCCCGCTCAGCTCCTCGACAGCCGGTCCGCTCCCCGGCCAGAGCACCGCGCCCCCGCCGATCGCCAGCGCCGTGCCGAGGGCGGCCATCCCGGTCCGCCGCCGTCGCCGCCTGGCCCGCCCGGCGTGGCGCAAGGCCTCGTACGGCAGGGGCAGCGCGGTCGGCGCCTCGGCGGCCATTCCCCGGATCAGGACGGTCAGTTCGTCGAGCTCCGGCGTCGCGTCGCTGTCATGCACAGTGGTTCGCCTCCGTCCGGCGGCCGCCCTCGACCACGGTCAGTTGGTCCGGCTGTTCGCGCAGGTGCTCGGCCAGCGCCGCCCGGCCGCGGGAGAGCCGGGCCTTGACGGTGCCGAGGGCCGCTCCGGTCTCCGCGGCGATCTGTTGCAGCGACAGGTCGCAGAGGTGGTGGAGCACCACCGCCTGCCGCTGCGGCGCGGGGAGCCGCCGCAGCGCGGCGACCAGTTCGGTGTGCTCCAGGCCGGGCGCGGCGGCGACCTGCGGGGCGAACCGCATCCGCTCCTGCTCCAGCTCGCGCCCGCGCCGGGCCCGCCGCCAGCGGCTCACCGCGAGCCGCCAGGCGACGGTGCGGATCCAGGCCTCCGGGCCGCCCTCGTCCCGGCTGAGCTTGGACCTGCGGTCCCACCCCCGGACGAAGGCCTCCTGGACGGCGTCCTGCGCCTCCCCGAAGTCGCCCGTCATCGCGTACAGCTGACGCACCAACAGGGCGAAGGAGGCGCGGTAGAACGCGCCGTACTCCTCGTCCGTCATCTTCCGTCCCGCCCCGTTCGTTCTCTCCGACCTGCCTGCACACCTGTCTACGCACGGCCCCGGAGGAAGGTTGCACCGGCTTCGAACGGATCGGCAGATCGTTCGTACTGGACAGTAGGTCTAGTTCCAGCCGAGTTCATCTGATGCTCTCCCGGCGTCTTGCCGCCGGTGACCGGCCACAAGTTGACTGCACAACACCTCGTCCGTTGACGAGCCCCCGTCACCCTCAGACCCTCTCACCACGGAGCCTCGATGCCCCACCGGTCCCTCCGCCGTGCCGTCACCGCCGCCGCCGCTGCCGCCGTGCTCGGCACCCTGGCCGTCCCCTCCGCGCACGCCGAGTCGGCGCCCGTCACCGTCGCCCCGCTCAAGGTGCTGACCTACAACGTCTTCCTGATGAGCACCAGCCTGTACCCGAACTGGGGCCAGGACCTGCGCGCCAAGGAGATCGCGGCGGCCTCCTTCTTCCAGGGCAACGACGTGGTGGTGCTCCAGGAGGCGTTCGACAACGCCGCCTCCGACAAGCTCCAGTCGCTCGCCAAGGCGGCCTACCCGTACCAGACCCCGGTGGTCGGCCGCTCCACCTCCGGCTGGGACGCCACCTCCGGCAGCTACTCCTCCACCACCCCGGAGGACGGCGGCGTCACCCTGCTCAGCAAGTGGCCGATCCTGCGCAAGGAGCAGTACGTCTACAAGGACGCCTGCGGCGCCGACTGGTGGTCCAACAAGGGCTTCGTGTACGCCGTGCTGAACGTCAACGGCCAGCGCACCCACGTGGTCGGCACCCACCTGCAGTCCACCGACTCGGGCTGCTCCAGCGGCCAGCCGGCCACCGTCCGGGCCGCCCAGCTGACCGCGATGAAGAACTTCATCGACGCCAAGAACATCCCGGCGAGCGAGCCGGTCATCGTCACCGGCGACCTGAACGTCAACTCGCACGACTCCGAGTACCCGTCGATGCTGGCCAACGGCAACCTCGCCCCGGCCACCAGCCGCACCGGCTGGGTCAACTCCTTCGACACCGCCGACAACTCCATCGCCGCCTACCGCTACCCGGGCGAGCCGAAGGAGGACCTGGACTACGTCCTCTACCGGGCCGACCACGCCCGCCCGCAGAGCTACACCAACGACGTGGTCCGCTTCCACAGCAACCCGTGGACCGTCTCCAGCTGGGGCAAGAGCTACACCTACAACGACCTCTCCGACCACTACCCCGTGGTCGGCGGCTGAACGGCCCCGCCCTCGGCCTGACCTGACCAGGCCCTCAGCCTGAGCTGACCGCCCCCGGAACCGCCTGCACGCGGCTCCGGGGGCGCAGCAGTCCGTCCGGCGTGACGAAGCGGTAGCCCCGCCGCCGCAGGCCGTCGACCACCAGCGGCAGCGCCGCCACCGTCTGCGAGCGGTCGCCGCCGCCGTCGTGCATCAGCACCACCGAGCCGGGCCGCACCTGCCGCAGCACCCGCTCGGCGATGACCTCCGCCCCGGGCCTGGCCCAGTCGTTGGTCTCCACGTCCCAGAGCACCGTGGTGAGCCCCAACTCGGCCACCCGCTCCATCAGTTCGGGGCTGCGCCCACCGTAGGGCGGCCGCATCAGGGTGGGCAGGCCGGCCCCGGAGGCCTCGGCCAGCGCCTCCCCGGTCGAGCCCAGCTGGTGCCGCAGCCCGGCCGGGCCGAGGTCGGGCAGGTAGGCGTGCGACCAGGTGTGGTTGCCCAGTACGTGGCCCTCGGCCACGATCCGGCGGACCAGCTCAGGGTGGGCCAGCGCGTGCAGGCCGATGCAGAAGAACGCCGCCCGGATGCCGTACCCGCCGAGCAACTCCAGTACCTGGGGCGTGTGTTCGGGGTGCGGTCCGTCGTCGAAGGTGAGCGCCACCGTGGGCTCGGCCCCCTCGCCCTCACCACCCAGGAGACAGCGACCGGCCTCGACCAAGGCCCGCTCGACCGGCCCGGAGGCGGCCTCCGCCTCGGTCATCTCCCGTTCCCGGCCGCTCATGATCCAGCTGCCCAGCCCCAGCGGCACCAGCTCGCCGAACCGCGAACTCCCCAGCCTGGCAAGCTCGTCGGCCGAGTCCCGGCCGTCCGCCAGCAACGGCGGATCGGCCCGGTAGACCGCCACCCCGGCCTCGGCGAGCAGGCCGTCCAGCAGCCCGTTGGCGCTGTCCACCACCACCGCCAGACCCTCCGGCGCCCGTGCCGCGAGCTCCGCCAGCCGGGCCACCGGACGCTCCGGCCCGCACCGCCCGTACAGCTCCTCCGGGCCCACCGGGCGGCCGGCGCCGTCCGTCAGGGCGATCCGATAGCCGTCCCGGGCCAGGCCCACACCGGCGAACCACATCCGACGCCCTCCCGGGGCTCCGCCTACCCCGGCACCCCCGGGCGATCCCGATCATAGGAGCGAGTGGCCGGATACCGCCCCTCCCGGAACATCACGATCCGGTCCAACTCACCCACCCCGCACACGAACTGACGACTCACCAACAACACCCAATTCGCTTGCGACGGCCCCCTGCCGCCGTCCTACAGTGCCGCTCATGCGCCTCGGACCGAGCGCCGCGCCCCGCGCGGTGCCGATCCGCCGCGCCCTCCCCCGGCCCGTCCCACCCCCGAGGACCCCTCATGACCCGCGACAGTCCGTTCCCTGCCCCCGAACCCGGGCCCGACCGCAGACCCCTGACCAGCGTCCTCACCGCGGTGACGGCCGGGCACCTGGGCACCGCGCTCGCCCTGGTGACGCTCCCCTGGTTCGTCCTGGTCAGCACCGGCAGCGCCGCCGCCACCGGGCTGGCCGCCTTCTGCGAACTGGTCCCGTACGTGCTCTGCAAGGGCCTCGGCGGCGGCCTGGTCGACCGGCACGGCGCCCGCGCCGTCTCCTGGACCACCGACGCCGCCAGCGCCCTCGCCGCCGGGCTGATCCCGCTCCTGCACTGGCTGTCCCTGCTCCCGCTGCCCGTGCTGCTCGTCCTGGTCGCGATGACCGGCGCGGTCCGCGGGCCCGGCGACCTGGCCAAGGACGTCCTGCTCCCCGACACGGCCGACCGCGCCGGAGTGCCGCTCGAACGGGCCACCGGCCTGCTCGGCGCCGTCCACCGCCTCGCCGACACCGCCGGCCCCGCCGTCGGCGGCCTGCTCGCCGCCCTCACCGGCCCGCTCACCGGCCTGGCGGTCAACGCGGCCTCCTTCGCCCTCGGCGCCCTGCTGGTCGCCCTGCTCCCCGCCCCCGTCGGCCGCCCCATGCCCGCCCCCACCACGCCTCCGACCGCCACACCTCTGACCACCACACCTCCGACCACCGCACCTCTGACCGCCACACCCGAACGGCCCAGCCGCGCCCAGGGGTTGGCCTTCCTCCGCACCCAGCCGCTGCTCCTGCTCCTCACCCTGCTGGTCTCCTTCACCAACCTGGTGGACGCGGCGCTCACCGGAGTGCTGCTCCCCGTCTGGGCCCGCGAGTCCGGCCACGGGCCGGCCGGCATCGGCCTGGCCGGGAGCGCCTTCGGCCTGACCGCCCTGCTCGGCAGCCTGCTGGCCGCCGCCGTCGGGCCCCGGCTCCCCCGCCGCCCGGTCCTGTTCCTCGGCCACCTCCTCGCCGGCGCCCCGCCCTTCCTGGTGCTCGCCCTGGACGCCCCGCTCCGGCTGGTGCTCGCCGTCTTCGCGCTCGGCGGCTGCGGCGCGGGCTTCATCAACCCGGTGGTCGGTGCCGTCCTGCTCGAACGGACACCCCGTCACCTGCTCGGCCGGGTCCGCGCCGTCCGCGACTCCGTCGTCTGGGCGGGCATCCCCCTCGGTGGCCTCCTCGGCGGCCTGGCCGTCACCACCGCCGGCACCACCCCCACCCTCCTCACCGCCGCCGCCCTCTCCACCCTCGCCGTCCTCCTGGCCGCCCTCCACCCCGCCTGGCCGCACCTCGACCGCACCCCCTCCGACACCCCGCCCCGTCCCCACCCCTGCACCCGACCCCCCTACCGCCCCACCCGCCCCTCCGACCGCCGCACCCTCCCGGACCTCACTCCGATCCGCTGACCCCGACTCCCCTCCGACCGCTCGACCCCACGTCGGCCGTCGGGTCCGGGGCCGGTCGGGTTACGATCCACCCGTTGCAGCGCGGACGGTCATCGGTGCACGTGGCGGTGCTCGGTACGGTGCGTGCAGGCAGCGACACGCCTGGTTCGAAGAGCACGTCGCAGAGGGGGAAGTCGCGTGGATGTCAGCGGAGTTCCGAACGCCGTTCCGGCCGAGGGTGGTCAGGGGATCGAACCGTCAGAGCTGTTCGCCCGGCACCCGGCGATGGAGGAGCTGGCCCGGCTCCTCCAGACGCTGGACGCCGAGGGCGGCGCGGCGCCCGTCGAACGGCGGATCGGCGGCCCGCTGACCGGCTTCGCCCTCGGCCGGCCACCCCGTTCGGAGTCCCTCGGCGTCTGGGAGTTCGCCCCCACCGGGGAGAGCGGCGGCCCGGAGGAGGAGAAGACCGTCGCGGACCGCCGCCGCCTCGCGGCCCGGATCGCCAAGGCCACCCCCGCCCTCCCGCTGATGCCCCGTCTCCTGACGGTCCGTCTGCTGCTGGAGCTCGTCGCCCGCGGCACCTGGCCGCCCGGCGACCGCTCCCCCTTCGCCCTGCTCTCGGCCGCCGTCGACCCCCTCGGCCTGCTCGACCCGGACACCCTCCCGGGCGAGGAGCTGGAGGCCACCGCGAGCCTGGCGGTGCTGGTGCTCTCCGTGCTCGACTTCCAGGCCGCGGACCGCTCCGAGCAGGCCCGCTACGAGCACCTGGTGGAGTCCTTCGGCACCCTCATCCTGGCCGCCTCCCCCGAGCGCATCACCGCCTACGTCTCCCCGGAGCTCGCCAAGGCCTTCGGCGTGATGGTCGACGTGGACCACGTCATGGACCTCGCCAACCACACCCTCCTCGACCCGGTCACCCGCGCCGTCGAGGCCATCGCCGAGGCGGGCGACGCCAGCGCGCAGAAGCACTCGCGCCTGCTGCTCTCCGTCCACGGCCGCTTCCCCGACCTCACCCGCGCGGCCCTGGACGCCATCGGCCGCACCGAGCTCACCGGCCCGGTCGGCGCCTGGGCCGTCGACGAGGCCAGCGGCAACTGGACCTTCGTCGCCTGGCGCAAGCCCGACCTCTTCGAGGTCACCCAGAGCGGCCGCCGCCCCGGCTGGCGCCACTTCCAGCTCCCCCCGGTCACCAACCCGGCCGGCCTGGCCCGCGGCCTCGGCCTCAAGGGCCGCCAGCCCAAGGCCTCCGGCACCCTCACCCAGCCCACCCCGGTCGGCCAGGAGCTCCTCGACGCACTCGGCCTCAGCCACCCGTTCCCGCCCTCCGAGGACGACGAGCCCACCGCCTGATCCCCGCCCCCGCCCCCGCCACGACCCTCCCCGACCTGACGATCGAACCGGCCGACCTGACAGAGCATCAGGCTAGTCTCGGCCCATGCCCCTCCTGATCACCGACGAGCAGCGCCGCTCCCGGCTCGGCCACCGCCACCTCCTGCGGGCGGCCGACCGGGCGGCCACCGTCCCCCAGGTGGCCGACGCCCTCGCCGGCCTGCACTCCACCGACGCCGCGACGGTCTACCTCTCCGTCTGCGCCCGCCTCGCGGAGCCCTCCGCCGAGGCCGTGGACCGGGCCCTCTACGAGGAGGTCTCGCTGGTCAAGCTGCTCTCCATGCGGCGCACGATCTTCGCGGTGACCGAGGAGTTCGCCCCGTACGTCAACTCCTCGACGGCCAAGGCCATCGCGGTCAAGGAGCGGGCGACCCTCCTCAAGCACCTGCGGGAGGGCGCCGAGGGCTGGGACGAGGCCCGGCTCGCCGCGACCGAGCGCGACGCCTTGGCCGCCCTCGCCGCACGCGGCCAGGCCACCACCTCCCAGCTCGCCGAGGACCTCCCGGCCCTGCGCGAGACGATCCTGATGAACCCCGGCAAGTCGTACGGCGGCCACCAGAGCATCGGCAGCCGCCTGCTGCGCCTGCTCGCCTCCGACGGGCACGTACGGCGCTGCCGCCCGCGCGGCTCCTGGCTGAGCAGCAGCTACGCCTGGGCACCGGTCCCGCAGCTGCCCGACGTCCCGGTCCGGGAGGCCAAGGCCGAGGTGGCCCGCCGCTGGCTGGCGGCCTTCGGCCCGGCCACCGAGGCCGACCTCAAGTGGTGGACGGGCTGGACCCTCGGCGACACCCGCAAGGCCCTCGCCGACCTGGCGGCCGTTCAGGTCCGGCTCGCCGACGGCACGGTGGGCCTGGTCCTCCCCGGCGACGAGGAGACCCCCGACCCCACCGGTCCCTGGGCCGCCCTGCTCCCCGGCCTCGACCCCACCACCATGGGCTGGCGCGGCCGCGACTGGTACCTCGACCCCGCGCACGTCCCCGCCCTCTACGACCGCGCCGGCAACGCCGGCCCCACCGTCTGGTGGAACGGCCGCATCATCGGCGGCTGGGCCCAACGCCCCGACGGCGAACTGGTCCACCGCCTCTTCACCGACCCCGGCACCGAGGCCCGCACCGCCATCGAGGCCGAGGCCACCCGCCTCACCTCCTGGCTCGGCCCCGTCCGCGTCACCCCGCGCTTCCGCACCCCGCTGGAGCGCGAACTGGTCAGCTGACACCACCGCCTGGGAGGATCACCCGATGCCCTCCCCCCTCCACGAGTCCTGGCTCCACGGCATCGCCGTCAACCCGGCCGCCCCCGCCGAGGTCCTGCTCCGCCTGCTCGCCGCCCCCGAGGCGGGCGAGGCACGCGTGACGCTCTGCGGCGAGGGGAACCTGCCGCCGGAGGTCTGGGAGGCCGCGCGCCACCACCCGGACTTCCGGGTCCGCCGGCACCTGGGCCGCAACCGCCGCATCCCGCCCGAGCTGCGCGGGTTGCTGGCCGACGACCCCTCCGCCATGGTCCGGGCCTGGATGGCCACCGGGCCGCGCGAGTGGGTCTGGCCCCGCACGCCCCTGCCTGAGGAGGTGGTGGTGAAGCTGATGACGGCCTCGACCGACCCGGACGACCTGGTGACCGCCGACGAGATCGCCTCGTCACTCCCCTTCTCCCGGCAGATCCCGGACTCCTACTACCGCAGCCTGCCGACCCACCCGAACCCCAAGCTGCGCATCCAGGCCACCTTCACCTGGCAGAGCCTCACCGACGACCAGCGCGAGGCCCTCCGGGCCGACCCGGACCCGGCCGTCCGGGCCTCCGCGCAGCGGGGCGACCGGGAGTACGACCCGGCCGCGACCGAGGCCGACCTCCCCGAACGGGACTGCCACGCCCGCGGCCACCTGCTGCTCAACAACGCACTCCCCCAGTCCGTGATCGACCGGTGCTTCGCCGATCGGCGCGACCTCTGGTCACTGGCCACCAACCGGCACACCCCCGCCGACGCGGTCGACCGCCTGGCCCGCGATCCCGACCGCACGGTCCGCCTCGCGGTCGCGCAGCGGAACGACGTCGGCCCCGAGGTGCTGGCCCTCCTGGCAGAGGACCCGGACGAGGAGGTTCGCGCCCACGCAGCGGTCCGCCCACTGTTCCAGGCCCGACCGCACAGCTCCCCCGGGTGGCAGCCCCCCGCCCCGGCCGGCCCCGAACTCACCGCCTGGTACCGGGCCTGCGCCACCTCACCCCACCTGCTGGCCCGTCAGGCCGTGGCCGGCTCCCCGATGCTCCCGCCGGAGCTGGTCCCGCTGCTGGCCGCCGACCCCGACCCGTCGGTCCGCCACCTGCTCGCGGAGTACCAGGAGAACGCACCCGCCGAAACCGTCCTGGAGGCGTTCGTCGCCCGGCCCGACCTGCGCGAGACCCTCCACCTGACGACCCGTCTCCCCCGCACCGGCCTGGCGCACCTCCTCGCCCACCAGGACCCCGGCGTCCGCGCCCTGGCCGCCGCCGACCCCACCCTCCCCGAGCCCCCGGTCGCCCTCCTCGACGACCCGTCCCCCGAAGTCCGCCGGGCAGCGGCCGCCAACCCCCTCCTCCCGGCCGACCTCCTGGAAACCCTCCTCCAGGACCCCGACCTCGCCCGCCCGGCAGCCGCGAACCCCTCCCTCACCGGCCCCCGCCTCCACGCCCTCCTCGACGCCGCCGGCCTCGCCCGCCCATGACCCGCCCTCAGAAGCCCCCGCCCCAGCCGAAGGTGAGCCCGTAGGCCCGCCCCATCGCGTGCCACCCCCGCCCACCGTCGTACCGCACCCAGGCCCGCGCGACGGCGAACCACACCGCGAAGACCCCGAGGACGACACCGACCGCGACGAACTTCCCGAAGCACGCCAGCAGCACCACCGCGACGACCACCAAACCCGCCCCGAGGTGAGCGTCCCCCAGCTCCAACGGCGCCTCGGCCCGCGCCACCTGCCGCGCCGCCCGCTCCTCGGCGAGCCGCCGCTCCCGCACGTCCTGCGGTTCGTCCTGGTCGAAGTACACGGCGCCTCTCGAAAACTCTGCTCGGGGATCGATCGCACACGAGGCTACCCCGCCCCGGACACCCGTCAGCGGGCCCGCCGCCGACCGAAGGTGGAACGGTACGCACGTCGGACGGCCACCGGCCACTCCTCCCCGTCGCTCCGCGCCACAGCGAGGTTGAGCACGTACACCAGCAGCATCACCGCGGCGAGCACCCACACGAATTCCAGCACGCCTCGATACGCGGAGAGGGCCATGGCCCCGGCCACCCCCACCGCCCCGACGTGCGCCCACCCGAGGTCGAGCGGCGCCGCGAGCCGCGCCGCCCTCCGCTCCTCCCTGACCGCGGCCCGCCTCTCCCGCGCCGCCACCTTCGCCGCAGCCCGCTCCTCCGCGAGCCGCCGCTCCCGCACGTCCTGCGGTTCGTCCTGGTCGAACTTCACGTGTCCCCCGATGGCTCTACAACTCACGACTCATCCGACCGCGGAGACTAACCCCCCTGACGCCCCGTCATCCGGGCGGGGCACCTCGGTCTCGCCGCCACGTGACATCCTGGCCGTCATCAACAGAGCGAGGAGGAAAACCTCACTTCATGTACAAGCCAACTGCAGCCCTGCGAACTCTTTCCGAGATCGTCATCAGCGCGAATGTGGGAGCGATTCACCTGAGGCGAGTCGGCGAACTACTGGTGGCGAGGGCCGAGCTGAGCAACCGGATTCTCTACTCAGACCGAAAAATCAATGTTCCTGATGAGTTCCTCGCTGATCTCATGTTCGGAACCACTGCCGTCGAGCAATCCTATGTGAGCGCCTGGGAGGCCTGCGAATCAGGCACCGATGAATGGCGCACGAGCGAAGGGCTTCCAGCTCTGGACAGTGCCTTGCGCCGCGCCGCCGAGTACTTTCTCGAGATCGCCGGCCAAGCATAGTCCGCCCCTGAGGTGAAGCCTCGACCTTCTGCAAGAAATCCAGCCATAGCCACGAAGGACGCTTTCAAGGGAGGGCCGTGAGACACATACTAAAAGGCATCCACGCAGTTCGATGGCATGAGCTCCAGGATGCCTGCGGGCCCGCCCGGGACGTTCCCGACCTGCTCTCACGGGCAGCCTGGGGCGATGGTCCGAGCTCTCGGGATGCAATCGATCGACTCAAGGACCATATCTGCGAACTCGGCTTCGTCGTGAGAGAGGCGACCGCTCCGACCATTCCCTTCCTGGTGGAATTGGCCGAAGCGCCACACATCCAGTGCAGGCCGGAGATTCTCGATTTGCTACTGAGCATCGCACGGGCCAATCAATGGAGCAATACAGCGGCAGCCATGCCGTCGGATCACGCCGGCGACTACGCGGAACCGTTGGACTGGGAACGTGCATGCCGCTCTGCGCTCCACGACGCCGCACCCTCCCTACAAAAGCTGGCGTCATCCCTGGAAGCCGAAGTAGCACAACCGGCCCGTGAAATTATTCAGCTCCTGAAAGAGTCCGACGATTCGCCTCGGCCGGGGTTCTCCAACCGAGCCTCCGGCAGGCCCTCCTGACGACCCGCCACCCGATCGGAGCGCTGCGGGTGCGGCGCGCCGACGGGCCGTCCTACGGTGCCGGGGTGGGGGCGGACCTACGAGAGGTGAGCAGTTCCATGGCAGCGAAGTTCGAGCTCTACACCGATGAGTCGGGTGTGCACCGGTTCCGTCTCAAGGCCAGCACGGGCGCCGTGATCATCACCAGCGAACCGTACGAGACCCAGGAACAGTGCATGAAGAGCATCGAGTCGATCCGCAAGGCCGCGCCGTACGCGAAGGTCTCCGAGGCCGGCGCGGCGGCACCGGCGTAGCCCGCCGCACCGGAGGCCGGCCCACGACGACGAGGTGGGCCGGCCTCCGGTGCGCGTGCGCGACGGTCCGTCAGTAGACGCTGACGCCGTAGGCGGCGAGCGCCTCGGTGACGGGCTGGAAGAAGGTGGTGCCGCCGCCGCTGCAGTTGCCGGAGCCGCCGGAGGTGAGGCCGTGGGCGGTGTTGCCGGAGAAGAGGGCGCCGCCGCTGTCGCCGGGCTCGGCGCAGACCGTGGTCTTGATCAGGCCGCGGACGCTGCCCTCGGCGTAGTTGACGGTGGCGTTGAGGGCGGTGACCTTGCCGCTGTGGACCTTGGTGGTGCTGCCGCTGCGGGTGACGGTGGTGTTGACCGTCGGGGTGGAGGCGGCGGTGATCCGGCGGGTGGTGCCGTTGTAGAGGTCCACGCTGGAGGGCGGCACCGAGCCGTTGGTGTACTTGACGATGGCGAAGTCGTCGCCCGGGAAGCGGGAGTTGGTGGTGTCGCCCAGCTTGGTGGTGTGCCCGGAGGTGGTGTACCAGGACGGGGCGTCGTTGCCGCAGTGACCGGCCGTCAGGAAGTAGTAGGTGGTGCCCTTGCGCACATTGAAGCCGAGCGAGCAGCGGAAGTTGCCGCCGTAGATGGCGTCGCCCCCGGCCAGCTTGATGCTCAGCGTCCCGGGTACCCGCTCGACCCGCACCGCCCCGCCGAGCTGCTCCGCCACTCCGGCGACCTGGGCCAGTCGTTCCCCGCCCACGCTGTCGTCCACCGTCAGCACCACCTGGTTGCTCACCGGATCGACCGCCCAGGCCGTCCCGGGCACGGTGGCCCGGCGGTCCAACTCGGAGGTGGCCGAGGCCAGTTCGGCACCACTACGACTCACCAGCCGGGGCAGCGCACCGGTCGCCCGCACCTGCTGCGCGGCGGCCGGGTCGGTGACGTTGACCACCAGGCGGCCGCTGTCGTCCAGGTAGGAGCCGGCCGTGCGACCCTCGCCCAGGCTCTGCTGCAGCCCCTCGGCGAGGGCGGTGACCTGGTCGCCGGTGGGGGCCGGGCGGGCGGTGGCGGTGGTGGGTGCGGCCAGAGCGGCGGTGGTGGCGAGCAGGGCGGTGGCCGCGAGCAGTGCGGCGGGGCGGCGGTTCCTCATGGGTCTCTCCGTGGGGGTTCAGGAGCCGGGGGAGGCGTTTCCTCTCCTCCACCATCCGACCGCCCCATGCACACGTCAATCCGGGCCGCCCTGCCAATCCGCCCGTCAACTCGCCATTGCCTCACGAGAGTTGACCTCCCGTCGCTACCCCAGCCGCTCTGCTCCGTCCGGGTGCAGCGTGGTCACACCGCCCCGGACCACCAGTGCCTGGCCGTCCCGCAGCGCACGGTGCGGCACACCCGTCCGGCGGTATTCCGCGGCCACCCGCCCCAGCGCCTCGCTCTCCGGATGCCCGGGGGAATCCACGTGCGGCACCACCACGTAGTCCAGCACCCCCAGCCCGTCCCACCGCACGGCCGCCCCGCCCCCGTACGCCACCGCCACATCCGCCGGGTCGTCGCACCCCTCCAGCCCCCGCAGGCTCCTCCCGAGCACCGCCGGCCCGGCGCTGTACCCGGCGTAGACCAGCTCGTCCCGCCGCACCATCCCAGCCAGCACCACGTCCGCCCCGCTGCGCGCCAGCGCCTCGCGCAGCACGAAGACGTTCCCACCCCTCACCCAAACCACCGGGTACCGCGCCAACTCCTCCGCGAGGGCGCCGGTTTCACCCCCGAACCACTCCCGCAGGTCCACCTCCACCGGCACCAGCCCCAACCCCGCCAACGCCGCGAACTCCCGCTCCACCCCGGCCCGCCGCACCTCCCCCGGCGCGGCATCCATCGCGTTCGCCACCACCCCCACCGGGCACCCGGCCCCCACCCGCCCGAGCAGCCCGACCAACTCCTCCGGGCGGTCACCGAGCCGGAACGAAGACAGATACAGTCGCATTCGCCCAGCCTAGCGACCTGTTCGGGAGCCCCCCGTGAGCACCTCGACCACCCCGATCACGGCGGGGCAGTACGACTCATGGCCCGAGGAGAAGTGCACGGGCATCGAGATCGTGGACGGGATGGCCGTCGTCAGCCCCAGCGCAGCCAAGCGCCACAACTCCCCGGGCTCCGAGACCACGGACCGCGTGGTCAAGCTCGACCGGTACGCCCGTGCGGGCATCCCCCTCTTCTGGCGCGTCGAGCAGGCGGCGACCGGCCTTCCCATCGTCTACACCTACGTCCTGGACCCCGCCGCCCGCACGTATCGCGACGGCGAGGTCTTCACCGGCACGATCCGCACCGACGCCCCCTTCCCGCTCGAAGTCGCCCTCGACTGACGGGCCGTCAGTGATCGCTTGACCTCAAGTGCACTTCACCTTGAAGGATGGTGACCACTCCCCCGGAGACACCGGGGCAGTCGAGGAGGGTTGTCGTCATGGAGCAGCCGCAGGTCACCGGGGTCGCCGTGCCGCAGCAGGACGTGGACGCGATCGTCGGCCTGGTCGCCGCCGTCGAGAAGGCCCAACAGGCCGCCGCCCCCGAGGACTTCCTCACGCACTTCCGGCCCGACGCGATCTGGACCACCGCGCACGGCAAGCTGCTGGTCGGGTTGGAGGAGATCGCCGCTTTCACCCGCGCCGTGCTGCCGCCCACCGCCACCGCCCCGGTCACCGCGAGCTACGACGTCGCCCACATCCTCTTCATCCGCCCGGACCTGGCCGCCGTGAAGGTCCGTCAGCGGCCGCTGAGCCGCGCCGACGGCCGCCACCTCGACGAGATCTTCCGCGGCCACCCGGACCCGGCCGCCCTCGCCCAGGAGCACCCCGAGGCGCGCCCCGGCAACCCGACCTACGTCCTCGCCAAGGACGACGGCGCCTGGCGTATCGCCGCCGCCCAGAACACCACCGTCCAGGACCCGGAGACCCTGGCCGCCCGCCCGTGAAGAGTCCCCGAGGTCCGGGCGAGTTGCCGTCCGGACCTCGGGGCACGGGCTCAGGCGCTCGGCTGCAGCCTGCCGATCCGGCCGAGGTGGCCGGCCAGGAGGTCCTCGTGGGCGATGGCGAAGTCACCGTTCGCCAGGCTCATGTACCCGGTGTGGGTGCCCATCACCGTGGGCGGGAGGTACTCGTGCAGCGCGGTCGGCATGTTGAAGGGGTAGCGCACGGGCGAGCCCCAGTCGTCCGGAGCCTCGTCGGTGCCGAACAGGAGCCAGTGGTCGACGGGTACGCGCGCGTCGAGGTCCGGGGCCCCACCGGTGTGACTGTCCAAGGACGGGGCCACGAGCAGGTCCGGGTCCAGGGGCTCGTACCAGAGCAGGAGCGGTTTGGCCTTCCTCGCCTCGGTGTTGTCGAAGCAGCACAGCGCGATCGTGTGGTCCGGGTAGTGGTCGGCGTAGAAGCGCAGCAGCTCGGGGTCGAGCGCGGGCCGTTTGCGCGCGGGCACCCGACCCAGGGCGGCACGGATCAGCGTCGGGTCGTCGGCGAGCACCACCGTGTAGATGTCGTGGTCGAACACCTCGACCGCCCCCCGCATCCGACTGTCCATCGGTACCGGCCCGACGCCCCGGCTGACCGGTAGCAACGCCTCCACCATGCTCTCCAGGATGGTGGAGCACCCGCCCGCCGAGAGGAAGTTCCCCTGGGTCACGGACCGCGCGGGCAGGTGGAGCAGCATGGCGTTGGGGCCCGAGGCGAGGTTGACCGCCGTGTTCTGGTAGCCCAGGACGTGGATCAGCCCGTGCAGCGGGTGGTTCCGCCGTCCGACGAAGAGGGTGGTGCCGGAGAACTCGGCCCGGGCCGAAGAGACGCACATGGGCTCAACCTAGCCGCGCCGTCCGCTCCGTAGAGGACCGATCCCGGAAAAACCTGGTGCCCCGGAAGCCTCCGACGGTCCACAATCCTCTCTGCGGGCGGGTGTAGCTCAATGCCAGAGCAGCTGACTCTTAATCAGCAGGTCGGGGGTTCAAGTCCCTCCGCCCGTTCCGCGCCCCAGGCGTCCGGCCCGAGGCGTCAGTCGCCCTGGGACCAGGCGGCCCGGGGCAGCGAGAGGTAGATCCCGAAGTCGTCGAGCCCGGTGGCGGCGGTGACGGCCTCGTGGAGCGTGTCGACCCGTTCCTGGCGGTCGGCGTCCCGGCTCGGGAACCACTTCGACCTGATCTCGATCACCACGGGCAGACCGCCACGGTCCAGCGGACCGAACGCGCGGAAGCGGACGTCCACGTCCCCGGGCTGGAGGTCACCGTCGTACGGCTCCTCCGGGCACTCCACGGCCAAGGACACCAAGTGCGGCAGCACTGCGGCCAGTTCGCGCAGCTGGGACTCCGGGACGGTGGGGGCGTGGGTCACGTCGACGATCGGCATGCCCGCACCCTAACCCGCTGACCCGCCACGCTCTCGCTCCCGGCCCGCTGCCCGCCCGCTTTCGGGTTCCCTGCCTCCTGCCCCCGGTGGAACCGGCCGGTCAGTTCGTGCCAGCGGTACGAGCCGGCCAGGGCTTCCTGCAGGGCCTCGACGAAGGCCACCGCGTCCGGCGGCACGGCCGCCGCCGCCCGGGCCAGGGTGTTCACCCGCGCGGTCAGCAGCGCGTCGACGAGGTCCTCGGCGCCGCGCAGGGGCATCCCGAGGGCCTTGCGGGTGACCTCGACGCCGTTGTTGCCGACGGCGCCTTCCTCGATCTCCCGCTCGTAGGAGACCAGGTCGTTGTGCAGGCTGACGGCGTCCACGAACGCGTCCAGGGCGGAGCGCAGTTCACGGTCGCGCAGCAGTTCCGGCCGGAGCTCGCCGCCCGCGTGCTCCATCAGCAGGGCGGTGAACTGCAGGCCGCCGAAATCGCGGCGGGCGCCGAGGTACTCGACCAGGTCGTCGACCGCGTGGTCGACGTGCTCCAGCTCCCACAGCACGCCCTCCAGGAAGCGCCGCACGCTCCCGACGAAACGCTCGCGCCAGAACGGGCTCGCGGCCGCGGCGGTCTCGGGCCAGAGCTCGGCGAAGGCCAGCTCCACCGGGTTGGCCGGGACGGGCAGGTGCGGCGAACCGTCGAGCGGCAGGAAGCGCATCAGCCGCTCGGCCCGGACCTCGGCCGGCACCCGGTCGTGGTCGCGTCTCGAGAGCGGGAGGAAGAGGTCGTCGACGAACCAGAGCGCGACGTGCCAGGCGGTGACCAGGTCCAGCTCGCGGGGGTCGGCGTCCGGGTGGGTCAGGGCGATGAACAGCGGGAAGTCGGCCCGCCGGAAGGTCTCCTCGCTCCACCGCCGGGGCCACGCCAGGTACTCCTGGTCGAACATGCCCATCCGCCGCGCCCACTCCAGAGCACGTGAACGGGCCTGGTCGACGCTCGGGTTGAGGCGGGAGCGGAACGGCATGTGGAACGTCGGCCGCGCGAGGATTTCCATGATCGGCAGCCTCCCGTACCGCCGCACTCCGTGGTCGACTTCGATCGAAGATCGGCCAGAAGTTGGCCTGAACACATCACAGAAGAGCCCGCACAGAGCACCTCAGGCCGCCGCAGCGGCTCCGAACGAGGCCCGGGCCCGCTCGATGAACTCCCCCACCCCCGGCTCCCGTCGCCACGGCCCCAGCGCCGCACCGAAGTCCCGGACGTAGTCGACCGCGCGGGCGGAGCGGACCCCGGCGAGGACGTCCAGCGCCTGGTGACCAACCGTCAGGCCCCGCTCCAGCTCACGTGATTGGAGGTGCGCGGTGGCGACGACCGTCAGGTTCAGGCCCACGGAGCGGGTGAAGGCGCCGGTGGGGATCGCTGCCGTGCGGTCGTTCCAGCCCAGAGCGGCGGCGGGGTTGCGGAGGTCGCGGAAGACCTCGACCGCGTCGGCGGCGAGCCGGGAGGGGCCGTAGAAGTCGATCCAGGACGGTTCGCCCGCACCGCCGCCCGCGCGGGACTGGTCGAGCAGCCGCTCGGAGGCCGCGAGCGCGGCGGAGGCGGCCCGGGCGTCCCCCTCCCGTGCGTGGGCCCGGGCCTCGATCAGCTTGGTGAAGGCCAGCACCCGCGGGGCCGAGCGGCCCTTGGCCCGTTCGAAGGCGCCCTGGGTCATGTCCACCGCCTCGCCCGCGAAGCCGCGCAGCAGGGTCTGCATCGCCATGGTGGTGAGCACGTAGCAGCCCAACTGGACGTCGCCGCCCGCCCGGGCGAGCCGCAGGGCCTGGATGAAGTGCCGCTGTGCGGCGTCGTGTTGGCCGGTGTCGAAGGCCGTCCAGCCGGCCAGCCGGGAGAGTTCGGCGGTGACGGAGAACAGCCGGCGGCCGACCCGGTCGTCGAAGGAGCCGTTCAACAGCGGGACGGCTCGCTCCCGCAGGCAGGCGGTCACGGAGCCGGCGCGCCAACTCCCGCCGCCGTACTTGGAGTCCCAGCGCCGCGCCTCCTCGGCGGCCTCGCCCAGCTCGGCGAGGTCGGCGGCACCGACCCGGCCCCGCGCCGTGTTCCGGCCCCGGTGGGCGGCGTCCTCGTCGGCGGGGTTGACCAGCCAGCGCGTCACGGGGGTGGCGAAGGAGGAGACCGCGAAGCCGGTGCCGGTGAGGAAGTCGCGCCGGTTGACCGAGCTCCAGAAGGCGGTGGCCACCCGGACGGCCTCGGCGGGGTCGCGCGGGAAGTCCAGTCCCGCCGCCGCGTCCGGCTCCGGCCCGGCCTCCGCCATCCCGATCTCGGCCAACGCGACCGGCCTGCCGAGCCGTTCACCGATCGCCCGGGCCAGCAGCGCCGGGACGGGCCACTCCGGCACCATGCCCCGACGGCACCAGTTGGCGACCGAGGTGTGGGTGTACCGGGTGGTCAGCCCGGCCCCGGCCGCCAACTGGTTGACCCGGTGGGCGAGCGCCTTGCGGCTGGCCCCGTCGCAGGCCTCGATCATCCGGGCCAGCGCCTCGTTCGGCGGCTTGGCCCTGCGCGCGGTCGTTCCCACGGTCGGTGCCTCCTTGCTCCGCCCCCGCCACACCCGGCACGGGGGTTGGTACGTCCGGCGGCTGATGCCGGATCACCGAGGTTAGGACCTCCGCGGGCCCGGTGAGGTTCCCGCGCACCGTGCGAGCCCCCGCGTGAGCCCCCTGCCGATCCGGCGGGTCCGGCCCGGTACGAGTGGCACCGTCCGCCACCACCAGGCGCACGCGGCGGGCCGCGAGCCGTGAGCCTCCCTGCGAGCCCTCCCCCGCCCCGCGCCCTCCGGGTTGGCTGAGGAGCGTCCGAGCCCCGACGGAAGGATCCACCCCGTGAAGCTCACCGTGATCGGCTGCGGCCACCTCGGCGCCACCCACGCCGCCGCGATGGCCGAACTCGGCCACCAAGTCCTCGGCCTGGACCTCGACCCCGACAAGGTCGCGGCCCTGAACTCCGGCCGCGCCCCGTTCCACGAGCCCGGCCTCGACGAGCTGCTGGCCCGTCACACCGCCTCCGGGCGGCTGCGGTTCACCACCGACCGGGACGAGGCCGCGGCCTTCGCCGAGCTGCACTTCCTCGGCGTCGGCACCCCGCTCGGCCCGGACGGCGCCTACGACCTCGCCGCGCTGCGCGCCGCCGTCCGCGGCCTCGCCGCCCGGCTGACCGGACCGGCGGTGGTCGTCGGCAAGTCCACCGTCCCGGTCGGCACAGCCGCCGAGCTGCTCGCCCTGCTCCAGGACGTCCCGCACCACGTCGAGTTGTGCTGGAACCCGGAGTTCCTCCGCGAGTCCCGGGCCGTCCAGGACACCCTGCGGCCCGACCGGCTGGTGCTCGGCTTCGCGGACCGCAGCGGGGGCACCGGACAAGGCCGCCGTGCCGAGGCGTTGGTGCGCGAGGCGTACGAGGCGGTCATCGCGGCCGGGACCCCGGTGGTGGTCACCGACCTGGCCACGGCCGAGCTCGCCAAGTCGGCGGCGAACGCCTTCCTGGCCACCAAGATCTCCTTCGTCAACGCGATGGCCGAGGTCTGCGAGGCGGCGGGCGCGGACGTGGAGGTGCTGACCGAGGCACTCGGGTACGACGTGCGGATCGGGCGGCGCGGCATGCGGGCCGGGCTGGGCTTCGGGGGCGGCTGCCTGCCCAAGGACCTGCTCGGCTTCGGCCACCGGGCCGCCGAACTGGGCGCCGACTCGGCGGTTTCGCTCCTGCGGGAGGTGGGCGCGGTGAACGCCCGCCGCCGCGAACGGACGGTGGCACTGGCCCGCGAGCTGCTGGACGGCACCCTCGCCGACCGCCGGATCACCGTCTGGGGCGCCGCCTTCAAACCCGGCACCGACGACATCCGCGACTCCCCCGCCCTCGCCGTCGCCGACGCCCTCCACCGTGCGGGCGCCACCGTCACCGTCTCCGACCCCCGCGCCCTCGACAACGCCCGCAAGGCCCTCCCCCACCTCGGCTACCTCGACGACCCCACCGAGGCCCTCACCGGCGCCGACCTCCTCCTCCACCTCACCGAGTGGCCCGACTACACCCACCTCGACCCGGCCGCCCTCGCCCCGCTGTTGGCCGCCCCCCGCGTCCTCGACGCCCGCCACACCCTCGACCCCGCCACCTGGCGCACCGCCGGCTGGACGTACCGCGCCCTCGGCCGCCCGTAGGGCCGGCCCCGCCCGCGGGAGCGGTCGTCGGAGGTGGCCGCAGACGGCGGCACCTGGCGTCCCGTCAGCAGTGGCAGGAGACGTCCAGCACCACGGACTCCGGGTCGAGGGCGTCCAGGTAGGCGTTGGCGTCCCGCAGGTAGCCGTCCTCGCGCATGTCGGTCCACCTCCCGTCGAGCCGCAGCAGCGCGTAGCCGGGCACCGCGTTGGCGCGGGCCAGGGCGAGGTTCCCGGCCCGGTCCTCGGTGAACCGGAACGGCCAGTCGGCCGGCTCCTCGCCACCGGCCACCCACGCGTCGTGCCGCTCCCCGGCGAGGCGCTCGTGCGCGGCGCGCAGCGCCTCGAAGTCCAGCAGTCCGCGCGGGCCGCCGTCGCAGCGGTTCGGCAGGCCGGCGAGGAGGTCGCGGTGCCGGGGCACCTCGCCGTACTCGTACCGGGCCAGCCGGGGATCGCCGGCGGCGTCCGGCCGGTGGAGCAGGCGCGGGCCCCCGATGCGCAGACCGCGGGCGTCCCATTCGCCCCGCGGGTTGCGGGTGGAGAGGTGGTACCCGCGCCCGGCCTCGTCGACGTAGAGGTAGCCGTCGTCCCCGGGAACCACCCCCGTCCAGGAGTTCATCACCTCCGCGACCTCACTCCACCCGAGGTCCGCCCGGTCCGGCAGGACGCCGCGCTCCTTGTTCACCCGCACCCAGTAGACGCTGTTCGGATCCGCCGCCTCGTGGTCCCGGTACTCGGGCACCTCGAGCTCGCTGTAGTAGGGCGCCAGGGCCGCGACGACCGCCTCGTCGTAGCGCTCGGGTGGCATCGTCGGTAAGACGACCAGCATGTCGTACTTCGACACCAGACATTCCTCTTCGTTCATCGAGCAGCTGAGCAGCTGCGGAACCGCATCCTGTCGCAGGGCGGCGCCCCGCCGCATCCGGGTTCCGGCTGGTGCCGTTCCTGCCGTCACGTACCGCCCCGACACCCTGGCATTTCGGTGGCCCCGGAGTTGACAGGGTGTCGGGGCACACGGGGTGGCGGCAGGGGGTAGCCTCCCGGGACTACGTCGAGGCAAGGCAGGTCGCAGCGGTGAGCACCGTGAGTTCCGCAACCAACGGTCCCGTGGTCAACGGGGGTGTGTCGTTCTGGTACTCGGCCCTCGGGCTGCCGGAGCAGCGGCCGCCGCTCGACGGCGACCGGACGGCGGACGTGTGCGTCGTGGGCGGCGGGTACACCGGACTCTGGACGGCGTACTACCTGAAGAAGGCCGAGCCGACCCTGCGGATCGTGGTGCTGGAGCAGCGGTTCTGCGGCTACGGCGCCTCGGGGCGCAACGGCGGCTGGCTGTACAACGGCTTCGCCGGCCGCGGCGCCTTCGCCCGCCGCTACGGCAAGCCGCGCGCGCGGGCGATGCAGCGGGCGATGGACCAGGCGGTCGACGAGGTGGTGGCGGTGGCCGCCGCCGAGGGCATCGAGGCGGACATCGTCCGCGGCGGCGTACTCGAAGTCGCCCGCACCCCGGCCCAGTTGGAGCGACTGGCGGCCTTCGCCGAGGAGGAGCACGGCTACGGCGAGACCGACCTCCAGGTGCTGACGGCCGGTGAGGCGGCCGCCCGGATCGGGGTGGAGGGGGTCCTCGGCGGGACCTGGACGCCGCACGGCGCCCGCATCCAGCCCGCCAGGCTGGCCCGGGGACTGGCCGCCGTCGTGACCGGCCTCGGGGTGGAGGTGTACGAGGGCACGACGGTGACCGCGATCCACCCGGCGCGCGGGACGGCCTCCGCGAGCGCCGAGACCCCGTACGGCACCGTCCGGGCGACCCACGTGCTGCGCGCGACCGAGGGGTTCACCGCCGGCCTGCGCGGCGAGCGCCGCACCTGGCTGCCGATGAACTCCGCGATGATCGCCACCGAGCCGCTGCCGCCGGAGTTCTGGGCGGAGACCGGCTGGGAGGGGCGCGAGGTGCTGGGCGACTTCGCGCACGCCTACATGTACGCGCAGCGGACCGCCGACGACCGGATCGCGCTGGGCGGGCGCGGCGTGCCGTACCGGTTCGGTTCGCGGACCGACAGCGACGGGAGCACCCAGCAGGAGACGGTGCGTCAGCTCCGCGAGGTGCTGGACCGCTTCTTCCCGGCCGCCGCCGGGGCCCGGATCGACCACGCCTGGGCGGGAGTGCTGGGCGTGCCCCGGGACTGGTGCTCCACGGTCGAGCTCGACCGCCGCAGCGGCCTCGGCTGGGCGGGCGGCTACGTCGGCTCGGGCGTGACCACCACCAACCTGGCCGGTCGCACCCTGCGCGACCTCGTGCTCGGCGAGCACACCGAGCTGACCTCGCTCCCCTGGGTCGGCCACTCCGTCCGCCGCTGGGAGCCGGAGCCCCTCCGCTGGCTGGGCGTGCACGGCATGTACGCCGCCTACCACGCCGCCGACCGCCAGGAGGCGGACGGCCGCACCACCACCTCTCCCATCGCCCGCGTCGCCGACCGGATCGCCGGGCGCTGACCGGATCGCCGGGCACTGACCCTCCGTCAGGCGCGCTGGCCCTCCTGACCTTCCGTCAAGTGCCTGTCCGGGGACCCGCTTCGGATCGTCCACGACCCGCCGCCTAGGCTGCGGAACGGAAGCAGGGACGACACCCCGAGGAGAGCACCCGATGGATCCGCGCCCGGCCACCCCCGCCGACATCCCCGAGCTGGTACGCCTGCGCGCCGTCGCCCTGGAGGGCCTCGGCGTGGACCCGGGCCCCGCCGACGCGCCGTGGCGGGCCTCGGCGCGCGACTGGTTCGCCGAGCGGCTGACCGGGCGGGACGACCTGCGCTGCCTGGTGGTGGGCGGGGACCCCGGGGAACGGCTGGCCGCGACGGGCCTGGCCTGGGTGACCTACCACCTGCCCTCCCCGCCCCGCCCGGACGGGCGCCGGGGCTACGTCGACGGAATGGTCACCGACGTCACCGCCCGGGGCCACGGCCACGCCCGCCGGATCGTCGACGCGCTGACCGCCTGGCTCGGCTCGCTCGGGGTGCACTACGTGCAGCTGCACGCCAGCGAGGCCGGCGCACCGGTCTACCGGGCGGCCGGGTTCGTGGACGGCGCCTACCCGGGCATGGACCTCACCCTCACCCCCTGACGCGCGGGTCGCACCCGTCACCGCTTCACCGGCCTCCGGCCCGGGTACGTGACCGGGAGGGGGCGGGGCATGACAATGGCCCCCTGTACGAGCGAGAGCCGGGGCGTGAGCGAGTGCCGGGAGGTCGGATGACCGAGTCGATCGCCGAGGCCCTGACGGGCCGTCGGGTGGAGCGGGTGCGCGGCGGCGGCCAGGTCAGACTCGACCTCGACGACGGGCTGACGGTGCTGGTGGACAGCGACTTCCGGCTGCGCACCCCCGGCGGGGTGGAGCACTTCTACCCGCACCTGGGCGCCGACGTGGCGGGCGGCCTCGCCGAGCTGGCCGGGGCCCGGGTCACCGACACCACCGTCACCCCGGCCGGGGGTCTGGAGCTGGCCTTCGACTGCGGGCGCAGGCTCTCGGTGCCCGCCGACACCGTGCACCGCCCGTGGCAGGTGTCCGGCCCCGCCGGACCGTTGTTCACCGCCGAGCCGGGCGGGTACCTTACGGGCTGAGGACGCTGACGGAGCGTCATCGCACGGGGTCAAACGGGGGAAGCACCAGCATGTTCGGGATCATCAGACCGTGCCGCCACAGCCTGTCCGAATCGCTGCGCACGGAGTGGCTGGCGCACCTCTGCGGCCTCTGCCTGGCCCTGCGCGACGACCACGGGCAGCTGGCCAGGACCGCCACCAACTACGACGGCCTGGTGATCTCCGTGCTGGTCGAGGCCCAGTCCACGGCCGGCCCGGACCGCCGCAAGGCCGGGCCCTGCCCGCTGCGCGGGATGCGCGGCGCCTCGGTGGCCAGGGGCGAGGGGGCGCGGCTGGCGGCGGCGGTCTCGCTGGCGTTGGCGGCGGTGAAGGTCGAGGACCACGTGCTCGACGGTGACGGTGCGTTCGCCCGCCGGCCGGTGGCGGGGGCCGCCGGGATGGTGGCCCGGCGCTGGGGGCGGCAGAGCGGGCGGACGGGCGAAGCGGTCGGGTTCGACACCGCCGTGCTGGTCCGGGCCGCCGAGCGGCAGGGCGCGTTGGAGCGCTCGGCCGGTCTCGGCAGCCCGGTGCTGGCCGTCACCGAACCGACCGAGACCGCCACCGCCGAGGCGGTGGCGCACACCGCCGTACTGGCCGGGCGTCCGGGGAACGCGGCCGCGCTGCACGAGGTGGGCCGGCTGTTCGGCCGGCTGGCGCACCTGCTGGACGCGGCCGAGGACCAGGCGGAGGACGCCCGTACGGGGGCCTGGAATCCGCTGACCGCCACCGGCACCGACCGCGCGGAGGCCGAGCGTCTCTGCCGCGACGCCGTGCACGGGATCCGACTGGCCCTCGCGGAGGTCGAGTTCACCTCCCCCGCACTGGCGCACCGGCTACTGGTGCACGAGACCGGCCGCGCGGTCGACCGGGTCTTCACGCCCACCGCGCACTCCCACCCCCACCAGGCCCCGCCGCAGGCACCCGGCCGACCGCCGCACGCGCCCGAGCCGCCCCGCCCGAACCGTTCCCTCCCCGCCGCCTGCGCGATGTGGGCCTTCATGGCCTGCACCTGCCAGCTGCTCTGCTGCGAGCACGAGGACCCGTTCAGCGGACAGCGCAAGGAGGGCGCCTGCGCCAACGCCGACTGCGGCAACTGCGACTGCAGCGGCTGCGGTGACTGCTGCAGCTGCTGTTCGGACGGGTGCTGCTGCGACGGGTGCGACGGCTGCGGCTGCGACTGCTGAGGGCCGACCGGATCGGGGCCCGCAGCCGGGAGCGCTCAGGCGGGGTGCGGGCCCGGCTGCGGGACCATCCGGTCCAGGCCCTTGCGGTCGTAGTACCGGGTCATCGCGAAGCCGAAGGCCAGGGCCACCACGAAGCCGATCGCGATCATGATCCAGCCCCGGGTCAGTCCGGCGTCGGCCCGGGCGTCGAAGTAGAGGATCGACCGGACGCCGGCGGCCAGTTGGCGCATCGGCTCGAAGACCGCGAGGAAGCGGTAGAAGCCGGGGACGGCCTCCAGCGGCACCGTGGCGCCCGAGGAGGGCAGGGCCAGCGCGATGAAGACGAACATCGCGACCAGCTGCCCGATGCTGCCGAAGGCCGCGTTGATCGCCTGCACGCCGAGCCCGACCGACAGACAGGCGCAGTAGGAGAAGAGCCAGAGCAGCACCCCGTGCGGGGCGTCCATGCCGAGGATCGCGATGGTGGCGAGCATGACCAGACTGGTCGTCAGCACCGAGAGCCCGGCGGTCATCGCCATCTTCAGCACCAGGGTCTGGGTGCGGCTGATCGGCACCGTCGGGCGGCGGGTGTGCCAGGGGCCGATCTCGGTGTCGGCGTAGCCGAGCGCGGTGTCGACGCCGCTGTGCACGATGTTGGCGCAGAGGAAGCCGGCCAGCACCAGCAGCAGGGTGTAGTAGAAGGCGCTCAGGCCGAGCCCGGTGTGGGCGCCGATCGGGTGGCCGACCTGGGTCCTCACCTCCACCGGGTCGGCGAGCAGCAGCTGCGTGGTGGCGCTCGCCCCGGCCAGGGCGGGCGAGGCGGTGAGCTGCTTGCCGACGGTCAGCGACACCTGGTGGGCGGACCGCTGGGTGATCTGGGCGGCCAGCGAGGAGCCGAGGCTGCCCATCCCGGGGTTGGTCAGCACGGTGAGGGCGGGCCGGGCGGTGGCCTGAGCGGTCGTCAGCCCGGCCACGGTGGCGGTGAAGTCGGTGGGGACGACCAGGGCGCCGTAGACCTTGCCCGAGTCCAGCTGGTCCTGGGCCTGGGCCCGGTCGAGCAGCCGCCAGTCGACCTGCCCGGCCGGGGTGCCGCCGGTGACGGCCGCGGTCACCTGGGTGCCGAGGTTGGCCTGCTGTCCGGGCAGCGGGGCCCCGGTGTCGGAGTTCACCAGCGCGATCGGCAGCCGGTCCAGGCTCTCCGAGGGCGTGAGGATGCCGCCCATGTAGAGCAGCGAGAGCAGCAGGGTGACCAACGCGCTCAGCACCCCGGGGGCGATCCAGAGCTTCCAGCGGCGCAGCACCCGCCCGGCGGTGGCCTGCGGTCCGGGGGCCTTCGGGGGGATCGCGCTGGACATTCCACTCCACGTGCTCGGAGGTCGACGGTCGCCGCTTCCCCTCGACCATAGGCCGCGGCCGGCGCCCTCCCCCGGCACGACACAGCCGCGCCCGGCGGCCGGTGCACGGGGCACCGACCGCCGGGCGCGGTGGGACTGAGGGGGTGTCGGGTCAGAACTGCGCGCTGACGGTGACGCCGCTGAAGTCCGTGACGGCGTGGAGGCTGACGTAGCGGTAGCCGGCCGTCGGGTTGTTCACGGTGATGGACTGGGTGGTGCCGGTCTGGGTCGACGAGGCCGTGAAGGCGCTCGGCGAGGCCCAGTTGTCGGCGTTGTAGTACAGCGCCGCGGTGCCGGTGCCGCCGGAGGTGGTGACCTTCAGCGTGGTGGTGCCGGCCGGCAGGTAGAGGTACATGTAGTCGGTGTTGCCCTTGGTGCGGGCGCGGTCGGACCGGGAGCAGTTCTTGCCGAGCTCGTCCAGCCGGGCCTGGGTGCAGGCCGGCAGGGTGACCGGGCCGCCGTCGACCAGGGTGGTGACGGTGGTCGGCGTGGTGGCCGAGCGGCCGGTGTCGTCGGTGGTGGTCAGGGCGACGGTGTAGGAGCCGGCCTTGGCGTAGGTGTGGCTCGGGTTGCGCTCCTCGGAGGCCGGGGTGCCGTCGCCGAAGAACCAGCTCCACTTCACGATCCGGCCGGAGCCGGTCTGCAGCGAGCGGTCGGTCAGCGAGACGGTGGCGCCGTTCACGGTCTGGTCGAACACCGAGGTCGGGCCGGGGGCGTAGCAGGCGCCGGCCGCGCAGGCGTCCAGCCAGGTGCTGAAGTCGGCGTCGTAGGAGGTGCCGAGACCGTTGTAGAAGGCGTAGGCGCCCTGGTAGTCACCGACCCGGAAGCGGTCCATGATCGTCTTCACGTCGGCGGGGTGCTTCTCGAGCATGTAACGGACCGCCAGGTAGCCCCAGGGGTAGACCCGGGTGGAGTCGGCGTTGCCGTAGGTGGTCTGGAAGAGCTCGCTCAGCTTGTAGGTGTGCTTGGCCGCCTGCGCCATCGCGTCGACGTCGGTCGCGCCGCGGTAGGTGTAGGAGGTGTACTCGGCCAGGCCCTCGACCCACCAGATGGTCGGGACCGACATCTGGGTGGAGAAGTTGCCCTTCATGTCGTAGATCGCGTCGAGGTAGTGGGTGTACTCGTGGTTGAGGTTCCACACCCGCGCGGTGTCGTTGACGTTCCAGGCCTTCTGGTACATCACGGTCCGGGCCTGGTTGGCCGGGTCGGTGGCGTCCATCACGGTCTGGCCGCCGTTGTCGGTGCCGTTGTTGAAGATCGGCCACGAGTAGGTGGTGTAGTCGGCCTTGTTGGCGAAGATGCCGAACACCACGGTCTTGGCGTACTGGTTCGGGATCGCGCCGCTGTCCTTGACCACGTTGTGGAAGAAGGCGTCCTGGCCGCGCAGGCTGGCGCAGACCGCGTCCAGCTCGGCGCGGGACAACGCCTGGGCCTTGAGGATGCGGTTGTCGCAGGTGAGCTGGTTGGGCAGGACCTTGGCGGTCATCACGGCCGGCAGGTCGCAGGTGCCGTAGGTGCCGCAGTCACCGGGCCAGCTGACGCTGATCTGGTAGGCGGTCTTCACCCAGAGGGCGCCGTACGGGCCGGGGATCGGGGAGGCGTCGAGCACCCGCTTGACCTGCGGGCGGGCGACCGCCGCGATGGTGGAGTTGAAGCCGGAGAGCTTGGCCAGGTTGTTGCCGGCGTTGGCGGTGATGCCGCCGTTGGTGCCGGCGAACAGGTCGCGGTGGTTGACGGCGAAGTCGCCCAGCGTGGTGAGCAGGCTGGTGTCCGCGGTCAGCGCGTTGGTGAACTGCGGGTTCCAGAAGCCGCGCCAGGTCGGGAAGCGCAGGATCGCGTTGACCGCGCCGGCCATCTTGGCGTTGGCGTCGTAGGACTTGTCGAACGCGTTGAGGTAGCGCTTGTAGACGTCCAGGTAGCTGCCCTGGAGGTTGATGCTGTCGGTGAGGACCAGCGTCTCCCGCAGGGTGTCCGCGTTGGCGTCGCTGACGTCGTTGGAGCGCGGGTTGGCGAAGTAGGCGTCCGCGCCGGCCTTGGCCGCGTTGACCAGGCCGGTGTCGTAACTGCCCACCGTGCTGGAGAAGTTGGACTGCGCGTACCAACCGGCCCGAAGGAACAGCACCAGCTGCAGGATGCCGTTGCCGTTGTTCCCCGCGTACGCGGTGGCCTTGTCCTTGTAGGCGGCGGCGACCGGCAGCATCTGGGACTGCTTGAAGACGCCCGGCGCGGTGGTCGCGTTGACGCCGTCGAAGAGCGTGGAGACGCAGTCGGTGGTGGAGGCCTGGATGAAGTTGACCAGGTCGGCACCGGTGCGCGAGCTGAAGTCGGCGGGGGTGCAGCTGGCCGCGTCGGCGGCGGCGGCCGCGAGCCCGGCGGTCTTGCCGGCCGGCTTGCCGGCGGGCTCGGGGGTCTTGGTGGCCGCGCCGGTGGCCTTCAGCTCGACGGGCTGGCTGAGCACCTCGGGGGACAGGGGGGCGTCCGACTCCTCGAAGCGCTCCGAGTCGGCGGCGCGGTCGGCCAGGGTGCCCGCGGGCTTGGGGGACGCGGGGGCGGTGACGGCCGACGGCTTGCCGCCGACCGCTGCGGGGGCGGCGGTCGCGGTGGCGGGCAGCAGGGTGCCCGCCGTGATACAGCCGGCCACCAGGCCTGCTGCGAGGGTGGGCAGGGGTATGCGCAGACGCACGGCCAAGTCCTCTTCTTGTGGGGGTAACTCACGGGACGTCAGGCGGGCCAAAGGGGGAATTGGCATGCATCCTGCCACCACCGGGGCCATAGAACAATGTCACAGTTCATATGACATACCCCGGACCTCCCCGGGATGGCCCCTCCACGGACACCCCCGTACGCTTCGGGTCACAGCCGTCCTGACCAGGCAGTCCTTACCGAACCCAGGGAGCAGTACCGTGACCGCAGCCTCCATAGCCGTCGTGACCAGCGGAATCGGCCTGGAGCTGGACGCCGACCTGCCCAAGGTGGTGAAGGCCCTGCGGGCGGCCGGCGCGAGCGCGGAAATTCTCATCTGGGACGACCCCTCGGTGGACTGGGGGCGGTACGACCTCGCGGTGATCCGTTCGACCTGGGACTACTCGGAGCGGCTGGCGGACTTCCTCTCCTGGACCGAGCGGGCCGGCCGGGCCACCCGGCTGCTCAACCCCGCGGCCACGGTCCGCTGGAACAGCGACAAGCACTACCTCGCCGAGCTCGCCGCCCGGGGCGTGCCGACCGCACCCACCCGCTTCGCCGAGCCGGGCGGGGAGTTCGGCCCCGAGGACCTCCCCACCGGGCGGGGCGTGGTGGTCAAGCCCGCCGTCTCGGCGGGCGCCGTGGACACCGCGCGCTACGAGGCCGGGCGGGCCGGGGACGCCCTGCGGCACGTGCGGATGCTCACCGGGCAGGGGCGCGCGGCCGTGGTCCAGCCCTACCTGCGCCTGATCGAGGAGGGCGAGCGCGCCCTGGTCTTCTTCGCGGGCGCCTTCAGCCACGCGATCCGCAAGGGCCCGGTTCTCACCGAGCCGAACGTCATCGACAACGACCGCACCGCCCACCCCGGCGTGAGCGCGTACGAGCCCACCCCCGAGGAGCTCGCCACCGCCCGCGCCGCACTGGCGGTGGTCCCCGCCCCCGGCGCCCCGCTGCTGGCCCGGGTCGACCTCGCGCTGGACGACGACCGCCGCCCGGTGGTGATGGAGCTGGAGCTGATCGAACCCAACCTCTTCCTCGCCCACCACCCCGACGCCCTCGGCCGCTTCGCCGCCGCCGTCACCTCCCTCGCACAGCACGGCGCCCCGTGACCGGGGCGGTCACGGGGCGCTGAGGGTGCGTCAGCCGGGCGTCGGCGGCGTCGGACGGGGTCAGACGGCGGCCGGCGCCGCCGCCTCGATGGTGCGGATGGTGCGGGTGGCCGGGGAGACCGTCAGGCGGACCACCGTGCCGGGGACGACGGTGGCGCGGCGGGCCGGCAGCGCCCAGGCCGTGGTGCGCTCGGCGTCGCCGGTGTCCAGGGCCAGGAACAGCGGGGCGTCCTCGTCCTTGCGCGGCTCCACCCGGAGCACCTCGCCGGTGAGCACCAGCGGAGCGCCCCGCTCCCGGACGGCGAGCACCAGGTACCAGACCGTCAGGAGCGAGAAGGCGGCGATCGCCACGCTCTCGCCGAGCAGCGGGCCGGGCGTCTCGAAGGCGTGCTCCATCCAGCCGTTGCCGCTGGCGAAGTTGCCCGGCATGGTCGCCAGGAAGGCGGCGAACAGCGTCCAGCGGCCGAACTTCTCGGCCACCGCGATCGCGGCCAGGGCGATCGCCACCCAGCCGAGGGTGAGCAGCAGGCCGGCCCGGCGCAGCGAGTGCTCCGCCTCCGGTCCGGTGACCGCCCACTCGGGGCGGCGCAGCGCCGCGAACAGCACCAGGCAGACCACCACCAGGGCGGTGGCGCCCGCGAGTTGGAGCAGCTTGCCGGTCCCGGCACCGAAGCCGGGGTGCAGCCTCGGGTAGCGGATCCGGACCGGTCGCCAGGTGCCGCCGTAGGAGGACCAGACCCGGCGCTTGTCGCCGGAGTCGAAGCCCAGCAGCCGGGCCGCGTCGCTGGTGACGCCGAGCGCGGCGCCGTAGCCGAGGTAGCGGTCCCAGACCGTGACGGCGGCGGGCGGCAGGGCGCCGAACTCCTCGTGGGCGCGCAGCCAGCCCTGGACGCCGGCCCAGTGGCCGGCCCGCTCCAGGCCGCGCGGGGTGGCGCGTTCGTGGCCCAGCACCCGGGTGAGCACCCAGCTGAACGGGACCAGTGGGAGCAGGGCGGCGGCGACCACGCCGCGGATGCCGTGGTGACCGGCCAGTCCGGCCCCCGCGAGCGCCGCTCCGGGGAGGCAGGCCAGCACGCCGAGCAGGCCGATCAGCACCGGGCCGAACCGGGGGCGGGAGATCCCGCGTTGCCAGGCCTCGGTGACGATCTCCTTGCGCAGCGCGGCGTTCCACGCCTTGGAACGCTCCTCGGCCCGGAAGGCGATGGCCCCGATCGGGGCGCCGTCGGCACCGGCCCGCTCGGCGGTGCGCAGCAGCACCCGGCGCTCGTAGGGGGTGAGGTCCTCGGCCGCCTTGCCGGTCAGGTGGACGGTGGTCCGCGCCGGCTCGTTGCCGGGCTGGCGCAGTTCGAGGTGGCCTCGGGCGGCCAGGTCGAGCAGGGTGGCGGCGGCCGCGTTGTCCACGGAGCGCCAGCCGTTGGCCAGCAGGGCGACCAGGGCGGGCCGCTCGGGGTCCTCGCCGAACTCCTGGGTGGCGGGGCCGGGCCGCACGGCGCCGTTCCGGGTCGCGGCCAGCGCGGCGGCGAGCACCGCGAACCAGAGCACGGCCAGCCCGAGCGACGCCCAGTAGAGCTGGGTCTCCAGGCTCACGCGAACCTCACCTCGGTGGGCGCGTCCGCGACCGGACCGGCCTCGAAGTACTCGCGGTGGCCGTGGGTGCCGCCGATGCCGGCGACCAGGTTGGCCGGGAAGCTCTCCAGCGCGTTGTGGTAGCTCTGGACGGCGCTGTTGTAGAACTGCCGGGCATAGGCGATCTTGTCCTCGGAGAGGGTCAACTCCGCCTGCAGGTTGGAGAACTGACGGTCGGCCTTGAGCTGCGGGTAGCTCTCGCCGAGGGCCAGCAGCTTGCCCAGCGAGGCGGTCAGCACGTCCTCCGCCGCCGCCTGGCCGGCCACGGTGAGGCCGCCGCCGGTGGCCGCGCCGCGGGCCGCGATGACCGCCTCGAAGGTGGCGCGCTCGTGCGCGGCGTACCCGCGGGCACCTTCGACCAGGTTCGGTATCAGCTCGTGACGGCGCTTCAGCTGGACGTCGATCTGCGCCCAGGACGCCTTGGTCTGGTTGCGCAGCCGAACCAACCGGTTGTAGGTCCGGACCACCCACCACACGGGGAGCACCACCAGGACCAGGACCGCGACGAGCACACCGATGAGGACACCCACGGTGTCGACCTCCAGAGGGGAAGAGACCTCGCACTCCGTGGAGGTCGGGCAAAGATCCCATGGATATCACGCCGGGGACACCGGCCCGAAGGGGGTTTCCTCCGGGCCGGTGCGCGGTGCTACTTGAGGCCGCTGTCGAGCGCGTTGATCAGGGTGCCCGACGGGGTGTCACCCGTCATCTCCCAGATCATCGCGCCGAGCAGGTTCTTGTTCTTGATGTAGGCCGCCTTCTTGCCGATCGACCAGGCGTCGTCGAAGGTCCACCACTGCCCGCCGGCCCCGGTGTAACCGAAGGTGGAGACGGACTGCTCGTCGTGGACGACCGTCATCCCCGGGAAGGTGGTGATCAGATTGTTGTAACCGCGGGTGCCGGCCTCCTCGGCGAACTGCCCCGGCGCCGCGCCGGTGGCGGCCTGCCACTCGCCCTTCACCCCGCCGTCGGTGACGCCCTGCCAGCCCCGGCCGTAGAACGGGAAGCCGATGGTGAGCTTGCGCGGGTTGACCCCGGCGTCCAGGTAGGCCTTGACCGCCGCGTCGGTGGAGAACTTCACCGGGTACGGGTCCTGGGCGTCGGCGTAGAGGTTGGCCTGGTGGCCGGCCCGGTTGGGCTCCCAGGAGTTGTCGCTGCCCGCGCCGTGGAAGTCGTAGCCCTGGACGTTGGCGATGTCCAGGTACTTGAAGATCTGCGACAGGTCCCAGCCCTGGTTGATCTTGGCCGGGTCGGCGGGGGTGAAGGCGGTGAGCAGCTTGTGCGAGCCGCCCAGCGCGTCCAGCTGCTTGCGGAACTCGGCCAGCAGCGCGGTGTTGTTGGCCTTGTCGTTGACGCTCCAGTGGTTGCCGGCGTGGCCGTCCGGCGAGCCGGGCCACTCCCAGTCCAGGTCGATGCCGTCGAAGATCCCGGCCGCCACCCCGGGGCCGCCGGCCCCGTTGTAGGCGGGCAGGTCGCCCTTGATCCAGACGTCCAGGCAGGACTTGACGAACTTCTGCCGGGAGGCGTCGGTGGCCGCCACGTCGGAGAAGTACTTGGAGTAGGTCCAGCCGCCCAGCGAGACCACAACCTTGAGGTGCGGGTACTTGGCCTTGAGCTTCTTCAGCTGGTTGAGGTTGCCGCGCAGCTTGCCCCAGCCGTCGTCGGCCACCCCGTCCACCGACTGGGCGGCGCTGAACGCACGGCCGTAGTCGGCGTCCGCGTCACCCGCACCGGTGCCCTGGTCCGGGTCCTGCGGATTGGCGGTGGTGCCCTTGGTGACGCCCGCCAGGCAGGTCAGGTTGACCGGGTCGATGTTCTCGAAGGCGTAGTTGATGACGTCGAGCTTGGCGGCCGAGCCGGAGGTGTCGAGGTTCTTGACGAAGTACTGGCGGCCGTAGATTCCCCACTGGGTGAAGTAGCCGACCCGGGTGTACTTGCCCGGCCCGGCCAGGTCACCGGTGGTGGCGGTGAGCGGGGCGGAGAGCGGGGAGAGGTTGTCCACCGCGTCCCGGGCCCGCACCGTGAAGGTGTACGAGGTGGCGGGGGCGAGCGAACTCACCGTCGCCGTGGTGCCGGTGACGCTCTGGGTGAGCGCACCGTCCCGGTACACGTCGTAGGAGACCACTCCCACGTTGTCGGTGGAGGCGTTCCAGGCCAGCGCGATCGACCCCGAAGTCACCGTGGTGGCACGGAGGTTGGTGGGCGCGGTGGGCGGCACGGGGTCACTGGCCGGGTCGGTCGTGGTGAACTGCACCACCGGGCTGACCGGTCCGGCGTTGCCCCGGGTGTCCTTGGCCCGGACGGTCAGGCCGTACGCGGTGGCCGGGGTGAGCCCGGTCGCGGTGCCCGAGGTGCCGGTCGAAGTCCCCACCACGGTCGAGCCGTTGAGGATCTCGTAGGAGGCGACGGGGTAGTCGCCCGGGGTGGCGGCGGGCCAGCTCAGCGCGGCGGACTTGGTGGTCAGCGCGGTGACCACCGGCTTGCCGGGAGCGCCCGGTGGCACGTCGGGGGTGCCGTCGCACTTGTCGCCGTTGACCGTGCAGCCGGTCGGCGTGCCGATCGGGCCGTTGGCGACGAACCAGAAGCTGTACGGCTCGGTGGTCGCGTTCGGCTGGACGGTGGCGTTGTAGTAGGCGTTCTTGGCCACCACGTGACGGCCCGTCACGGTGGCGTCGCCGTTGTAGCTGCCGCTGATGGTGACGCCGGCCGGGAGGTCGAACTCCAGGGTCCAGCCGGTGACGGCGGTGGTGGTGGCGTTGCGGACGATGAAGGTGCCCTTCCACCAGGAGCCGTTGTCGGCCGTGGTGAAGGTGGCGGTCAGCCGTCCGGCCGCGTGCGCGGGTGGGGCCGCGAGCGTGGCGAGGAGGGCGACCGGGAGCAGCAGCGCGGTGCTCAACAACGCGAGCAGCCTGCTCCTGAGATGGGTGGGCATGGTTCTCCTGTGGGTGTGGGGGTTCCGTACAGGGGGTTGCAGAACCGTGCTTGCCGTCCGGTCGGGTGACGGCCGAATCGCACTGGGCGATGTGAGGATGAATGTAGGAGGACTGGACCACAGCGTCAACAGGTCCATACCATTTGCGCGACGCCGTCAAGCCCCGGGGCGTGCACCGACCATGCCCCGGCCCCCCATGTCCTGACGGTCCGTCTGCTCGGTACCAACCATCCCCCACTGGAGGTACTCGTCTTGCGTACCCGTATCCGCCTGCTCTCCGTGGCAGGCGCCGGCATCCTGGCGGCCGCGGCGGCACTCACCGTGCCGACCACCGCCCAGGCGGCCAACCTGTTGACCAACCCCGGCTTCGAGACCGGGACGCTCTCCGGCTGGTCCTGCACCGGCGGCCTCGGCTCGGTGGTCTCCAGCCCCGTCCACGGCGGCTCCAAGGCCCTTGCCGGCGCGGTGAGTTCGAGCGACACCGCGAAGTGCACCCAGACCGTCGCGGTGCAGCCCAACACCGCCTACACGCTGAGCGGCTGGGTCCGCGGCAACTACGTCTACCTCGGCGTCACCGGTGGCACCTCCACCTGGACCCCGTCCGCCTCCGCCTACACCAAGCTCTCGGTCTCCTTCACCACCGGGGCGAGCCAGACCAGCGCCGAGATCTACCTCAACGGCTGGTACGGGCAGGGGACTTACAACGCCGACGACATCAGCCTGGACGGCCCCGGCGGCAGCAACGACACCCAGGCGCCGACCGCCCCCGGCACCCCGCTCTCCACCGGCAAGACCTCCTCCACGGTCTCGCTCACCTGGGGCGCGGCCACCGACAACGTCGGCGTCACCGCCTACGACGTCTACCAGGGCTCGACCCTGGCCACCACCGTCGGCGGCACCAGCGCCACCGTCTCCAACCTGAGCGCCAACACCGCCTACACCTTCACCGTGAAGGCCCGCGACGCGGCCGGGAACACCTCCCCCGCCTCCAACGCGGTGAGCGTCACCACCGACCCGGGCACCACCCCGCCGCCCGGCTTCAAGCAGGCCGCGCCCTACCTCTACAACGGCTGGGGCAACCCGCCGTCCCCGACCACGGTGATGAACGCGACCGGCATCAAGTGGTTCACCATGGCCTTCATCCTGGCCCAGAACGGCTGCAACCCGACCTGGGACAGCCAGCGGCCGCTGCTCGGCGGCGTGGACCAGACCGTCATCAACCAGATCCGGGCGGCCGGCGGCGACGTCGTCCCGTCCATCGGCGGCTGGAGCGGCAACAAGCTCGGCCCCAACTGCTCCACCCCCGAGGCGCTGGCCGGGGCCTACCAGAAGGTGATCGACGCCTACGGCCTCAAGGCCATCGACGTGGACATCGAGAACACCGACGAGTTCGAGAACGCCACCGTCCAGGACCGGATCATCACCGCCCTGAAGATCGTCAAGAACAACAACCCGGGCCTGCGGACCATCCTCACCTTCGGCACCGCCACCAGCGGCCCGACCTCCTGGGGCAACCGCCTGATCGAGCAGTCCAAGGCGCTGAACGCCAACATCGACGTCTTCACCATCATGCCGTTCGACTTCGGCGGCGGCGCCGACATGTACGGCTCCACCGTCAGCGCGACCGAGGGCCTGAAGACCAAGCTCAAGTCGGTCTTCGGCTGGGACGACGCCACCGCCTACGCCCACCTCGGCATCAGCGGCATGAACGGCCTGAGCGACCAGCAGGAGCTCACCAGCACCGACACCTGGACCAAGATCCGCGACTGGTCCAACACCAAGCACATCGCCCGCCTGGCCTTCTGGTCCGTCAACCGGGACCGGCCGTGCCCCGGCGGCGGCGTGCAGGAGACCTGCTCCGGCACCTCGCAGGCCGACTGGCAGTTCACCAAGATCACGGCCGGCTTCACCGGCTGACGCTCCGGACGACCGGGCCGCGCCTGCCGGAGCGTCAGAGCTCCAGCAGGCGCGGCTCGGTGGCCGCCACCGCGCCGACCACCGCGCCGCGCGCACCGTCCTCCCAGTCCAGCAGGTGCAGCCCGTCCCACCGGCCGCGCAGCGGCGAGCCGTCCAGCGGCAGGGCGGAGAGGTCCACTCCGGCCAGGGTGTCCAGCGTGGCGCGGCCGACCTTGATCAGCGCCTCCTTGCGCACCCAGAGCCGAAGGAACGCCCGCTCCGGTTCCGGGTGCTCCTTCAGCCGCGCCAACTCGGCCGGGGCCAGCACCCGTTCGGCCACCTCGGCGACCATCCCCCGGGACGGCTGCTCCACGTCCACCCCGACCGGGCCGGGGCCGGCCGCCGCGGCCACCACGCCCTTCCCGTGCGAGAGGCTCACGTGCACCTCCGGGTGCTCCGCCAGGTACGGCCGGCCGTGGCCCTCCTCCTCGCAGTCCGGGCAGCGCTGGAGCAGCGTCAGGGCGGCGGCCTCCGTACCGAGCAGCCGCGCGGCGCACTCGCGCACCAGCACGTGGGCCGCGACGAAGTCCTCCCGGGTCGACGCGTGCCGGAACCGCGCGGCCCGGGCCCGCTCCACTCCGGTCAGCAGCCCCTCCCCCGCACCGGCCCGCGCCAGCACCTCCGCACTGCCCGCGACCACCACCAGCGGCTCCACCACACGCCTCCCTCACTCGATCCGCCCGAGCCTACCCCCCGCCCACGCACCACCGGCCCTGGCCGGACGCAAGCGACCAGCAGCAGGACGCGCGACCCATGACGCAGACGGCAAGGCCCACGACGCGGCACGCGGCCGAGCACCGCCCCGCCCCTGCCGGCCGCGACCCGGCCCGTCATGCGCGGCCGCGTCCAGGCTGACACCGCCTCAGTCCCGCCCTCCCCTCCTCTCAACTCCCGTCCCGCCGACGGCGGTAGTGCCGGGCCACCCGGGCGCGGTTGCCACAGGTGGCCGGTGAGCACCAGCGGCGCCGGGGGTTCGCGGGCACGAACATCAACGCGCAGTCCTCGGCGGCACAGTCCCGCACAGCGGCCAGCACCTCCCCGCCGGTCACCAACTCGGCCACCGCCTCAGCGAGTTCACCCGCCAGCCGGGCCGAGGCCGGGCCGGTGCGGCGCAGCCGGTAGACCGGCCCGGCCGGGCCGGGGAGCAGCTCGCCCACCAACGGGGCCGCCAGCAGCCGGGCGTTGAGCGCGTCGAGCACCGCCCCCGGCACCGGCTCGCCCCGCCGGACCCTCCCGACCGCGACCACCGCCAGCTCCCGCACCTCACGGACGGCGGTCAGCTCGGCCGGCCCGGTCACCGCCGGGACCTCCAACAGCCCGCGGGCCTCCTGGAGTTCGAGCCAGCGCCGGAGTGCCGCCGGATCGGCGAGCTGGTCACCGTCCCGGGGACGGGTGTTGAGCAGATCCAGGGCGAGCGGTTCACCGATCAGTGGGTCAGCCATGTCACTAATGCTAAATCAATCCCTTGACACATTAGAAGAGCCTGCGAGAAGCTAACGCCATCAGCCACCAAGGAGGCATTAGAGATGATCGCCCGCGTCCGCCACCGCCACCTCGACGTCGACGGCCTGCGGCTCTTCTACCGCGAGAGCCTGCCCACCGATCCGGACGCCCCGGTGATGCTCCTGCTGCACGGCTTCCCCTCCGCCTCGCACCAGTACCGCCGCCTGATCGACGTCCTCGGCACCCGCTACCGCCTGATCGCCCCGGACTACCCGGGCTTCGGCCACAGCGACGTCCCCGCACCGGCCTCCGCCGGCGGCCCCTTCGCCTATACCTTCGACCACCTCGCCGAGGTCACCGAGCGCTTCGTCGAACTCCTCGGCCTGGAGCGCTTCGTGCTCTACGCCTTCGACTTCGGCGCCCCCGTGGGCTTCCGACTGGCGCTGCGTCAGCCGCACCGCATCGCCGGCCTGGTGGTGCAGAACGCCAACGCCTACACCGAGGGCCTCTCCCCGATGGCCCGCGACTTCATCGCCCTGCGCCCCGGGCAGCCCGGCGCCGAGCAGACCGTCCGCGAGCTGCTCACCCTCCCGATGACCAGGGGCCAGTACGAGGGCGGCACCGTCGACCCCGAGCTGATCGCCCCCGAGGGCTGGACCCTCGACCAGCACTTCCTCGACCTGCCCGGCCGCACCCGGCCCCAGCTCGACCTCGCCTTCGACTACCACTCCAACGTCGCGCAGTACCCGGCCTGGCAGCAGTGGCTGCGCGAGCACACCCCGCCCACCCTGGTCCTCTGGGGCCGCAACGACGCCTTCTTCCCCGCCACCGGCGCCGAGGCCTACCTGCGCGACCTCCCCGAGGCCGAGCTCCACCTCTTCGACACCGGCCACTTCGCCCTCGAGGACCACCTCCCCGAGATCGCCCCCCTGATCGCCGACTTCCTCGACCGCACCTGGAAGCCCTGACGACCGCTCAGCCCGTCCCCACGGTCCGCCGGTAGACCACCGAACCCCGCACCTCGAACCCCGCCCGCTCGTACAACCGGTTCGCCGCCGCCCGCGAGGGCCTCGAGGTCAGATCCACCGTCCGCGCCCCGCCCTCCTCCGCCAGCCGGACCGCCTCGGCGGTCAACGCCGCGCCCACGCCGTGCCCACGGGCCCCCGCGTCCACCACCACGTCCTCGATCCGGGCCCGCAGCCCGCTCGGCAGCGGGAGCAGTACGAGGGTCAAGGTCCCGACGATCCGCCCGTCCAGCCGGGCCAGCAGCACGGTGTTCGCCGAGCAGGCCAGCAATCCGGCCACCGCCTCGCGGTCCAACGGCTCGGCGCTGCCGGACAGTTGCGGCAGCAGGCGGGCGAAGGCCTCGACCAGCTCGCCGTCCGCCTCCCGGGCGATATCCACAAGAACGCTCATGACCGCACAGCCTAGGGGAGGCGCCCGGTCAGCGGCGGTGCGCGGCCTCGGCAGTGCCGGTGCGTCCACCGCCGCCGCCTGCCGCGCCGCCCCGTGCGCCGCTGCCGTCCGGATCGGCCGGGCTCTCCCGCAGGGCTACGACGCACGGCGTCCCGTGCCGCGCCGCGGGTGTCGTCCCGGAGGTCCGGGGTAGGTGCCCGTACACAGACCGAGGGAGGCCGCCATGACCGTGCCCGTGCCCCCGAACCCGGACACCCACCCGCCGTTCCCCGAGCCGCCCCGCCCGGACCCCTTCCCCGGGCCGCCGCCCGGACCGGGGCCGCGCCCGCCGCTGCCCGACCCGGACCCTGGCCCGCCCCCGGCACCCGATCCCGCACCTCCGCCCCAGGAGTGACCGCCCTCCCCCGGGAGTGGCCACGGCAAGGTGCGTGAGTACGCGACGGACCTGACCCACCCCTCCCCCGCGGGGTCGGCACCCGCTAGCCTCCGTCAGTGCACAGAACAGCGAAGAAGCAGAACCGGATCCTCGCGGTCTGTCTGGCGGGCGGCTTCACCACCATGCTGGACAACTCCGTCCTCAACATCGCCGTCCCCGCGCTGCGCAGCACCCTGGAGGCCTCGGCCACCCAGATCCAGTGGATCGTGGCCGGCTACTCGCTCGCCTTCGGCCTGGCACTGATACCCGGCGGACGGCTCGGTGACCTGCGCGGCCGCAAGCAGTTCTTCGTCGCCGGGATCGCCCTGTTCGTCGCGGCCGGCCTGCTCGCCGCGGCCGCCACCGACCCGTGGCTCCTGGTGGTCCTGCGGCTGCTCCAGGGCGCGGGCGCCGGCCTGGTCAACTCCCAGATGATCGGCACCCTCCAGGACGTCTTCACCGGAGCGGCCCGCACCAAGGCCCTCGGGCTCTACCAGGTGACCTGTGCGGTGGCCATCGCCCTGGGCCCGCCGCTCGGCGGAGCCCTGATCCCGCTGGCCGGGCCGGAGTGGGGCTGGCGGCTGGCCTTCCTGATCAGCGCCCCGTCCGGACTGGCCACGCTGGTCCTGGCGGTCCGTCACCTCCCGCGCCCCGCCCCGCGCCCCGCCTCCGCCGCCGGGGCGGCGCACGGCCTCTCCTCCCTGGACCCGCTCGGCCTGCTGCTCACCGCCGCCATCACCGTCGCGGTGATGCTCCCCTTCGTCACCTCCGCCGCGCTCCCCGCCCAGCTGGGCCTGGGCGCCGCCGCCCTGGCCCTGGCCGTCCTGCTGGCCTGGTGGCAGCGGCACTGCGCGGCGACCGGCCGTCAGCCGCTGATCCACCCCTCGCTGCCGCGCTCCGCGCCGTACACCCTGGGCACCCTCACCGCGATGGCCCAGTTCGGCGCCTCGCTGGCCGGCAGCCTGGTGCTGGTGATGTTCCTCCAGGACGGGCTGGGCCTGACGCCCCTCGCGGCGGCCGCCGTCACTCTGCCCTCCGCGGTGGCGATGGCGGTGGTCTCCTCCGTGGCCTGGCGCGCCGTCCAACGCTTCGGGGCCCATCTGGTGCCGCTCGGCCTCACCCTGGCGCTGGCCGCCGTCCTGCTCAGCGGTCTCGCCGCGCTCTGGACCTCGGGGTCCTGGCTGCCCGTGCTGCTCGGCCTCGGCCAGCTCTGCACCGGGGCCGCGGCCGGCCTGGTGGTCTCCCCCAACCAGGCCCAGGTGCTCCGCTACGCCCCCGCCGAGGCGGCCGGGGTGGCGGGCGGCATCCTCCAGATGTCGCAGCGGATCGCCGCCGCCGTCGGCATCTCGGCGATCTCCGGCATCTACCTCAACAGCTCCGCCGCCACCCCGGGCGCCGCCTACTTCCAGGCCGCCCTGGCCTGCACTGCGGTCTTCGCCGTGGCCCTGCTGCTCTCCGTCCTCGCCAACCGCAGCACCCCCGAGCAGCCGACCGCCACCCCGGCCGCCCGCCCCGAGGTCCGGGAGGGCGCGGCACGGGGCGACTGATCCCGGCCGGAGCCGGTGACCCGCCGTCAGGCGCTGGCCAGCGCCACCCGGACGGCCTCGGCCACCGGCTCCGCCCCGGCGGTGAGCTCCAGGGTGCGGCCGATCGCCGCATGGGCGTCCAGCAGCTCCAGCAGCACCCGGGCCACGTCCTCCCGGGGGACGGGCGCCAGCGGCAGCGCCGGCACCGCGAGCCGGACGAAGCCGCTGCCCGGCTCGTCCAGCAGCGGGCCCGGGCGCAGCACCGTCCAGCCGATCCGACGGGCCCTCAGGTCCTCCTCGGCCGCGCCCTTGGCCCGCAGGTAGTCGGTGAACTCCTGGTCCATGCCCGGCGCCCCGGCCCGTTCGATGCCCATGGTGGAGACCATCAGGTAGCGCGGCACCCCGGCCAGTTCGGCCGCGTCGGCGAACAGCACCGCTGCCGCCCGGTCGACGCTGTCCTTGCGGGCGCTGCCGCTGTTCGGCCCGGCGCCGGCGGCGAACACCACCGCGTCGGCCCCGCTCAGCCCGCCCGCCAGGTCCTCCAACGAGACGGACTCCAGATCGCAGACCACCGGCCGGGCCCCGACCGCCTTGAGGTCCGCGGCCTGGGCGGCGGAGCGGATCAGGCCGGTCACGGTGTCCCCGCGCGCCGACAGCAGCCGCTCCAGCTGGAGCGCGATCTTCCCGTGCCCACCGGCGATCACCACGTGCATGCCCCGACGCTAACCCGCCGCCGACGACGGCGCCCGCCCCCACGCCGAACGGCCGGTGCCCCGGCCCTCACGAGGAGGACCGGGGCACCCGGGGTCCGACGCCGTTTCAGCTCACTCCACCGGCGCCTTGTCCCGCAGGATCCGCACGAACTCCCGCATCCAGCCCGGGTGGTCCGGCCACGCCCGGGCGGAGACCAGCTGGCCGTCGACCACGGCCTCGGCGTCCTCGTAGACCGCGCCGGCCCCGGTCACGTCCAGCTCCAGCGCCGGGTACGCGGCCGTGCGACGGCCCGTCAGGGCGCCGCCCGGCAGGGTGATCAGCGGGCCGTGGCAGATCTGCGCGACCGGCTTGTCGCCCTCGAAGAAGTGGGCCACGATCCGCTTCACCTGCGGGTCGTTGCGCAGGTACTCGGGGGCGCGTCCGCCGGGGATCACCAGCGCCACGTACTCGGCCGGGTCGACGTCCTCGAACGCCACGTCGGCGGGCCAGGTGTAGCCGGCCTTCTCGGTGTAGGTGTCGAAGCCGGGCACGAAGTCGTGCACCACGAACTGCAGCGTCTTCTTCGACGGCGCGGCGACGACCACCTCGTAGCCCTCCTCGCGCAGCCGCTGGTACGGGTAGAGCACCTCCAGCGACTCCGCCGCGTCACCGGTGACGATCAGGACCTTCGCCGTCATTCCACGCCCTTCGCAGACCGGCCGCCCACCCACGTGGACGGTCCGCCCCCACCCTTCCGCGCCGGGCCGTCCACCGGCAACGGACCCTGGTGATCACGCCCGCTCCGTGCTTCCGCGCGCCCCCCGTGCGCTCCCTGTGTGCGCCCCCTCCTTCGCTCCCCGGGCACCCCTCTCGCGCCGCCCCCGCCCGGCCCGTACCGTCGGCAGCAGACCGACCGGAGGAGAACCCGTGCCGTACTCGCTGCCCATCGAGGCCGCCACCGTCCCCAATCTGCGCGACCTCGGCGGCATCCCCCTCGCGGGCGGACGCACCGTCAGACCCGGCCTGGTGCTGCGCTCCGGGCAGCTCGACCGCTTCGCACCCGGGGCCGACCCGCTCTTCGACGCCCTGGGCGTGCGCACCGTGGTGGACCTGCGCACCGACCGCGAACGCGCCGCCCGGCCCGACGTCATCCCGCCCGGCGGCCGCCTGGTGGTCGCCGACGTCCTCGCCGACCTGGTCAGCTCCGGCGCCGCCTCCAAACTCGGCACCGTGACGGCCGACCCGCTCGCCGCCAACCGCCTGCTCGGCGACGGCCGCGCCGCCGAGGCACTGATCTCCGACTACCGCTCCTTCGTCGCCGGCGACTCCGGCCGCGCCGCCTACCGCACCCTGCTCACCGAGCTCGCCTCGCCCGCCGACGGGCCCGTCCTCTTCCACTGCACCGCCGGCAAGGACCGCACCGGCTGGGGCGCCGCCCTCCTGCTCCTCCTGCTCGGCGCCGACCCCGCCACCGTCGAGGCCGAGTACCTCGCCGTCAACCCGGCCGTCCGCGCCGCCTTCGCCCCCGTCGTCGAGGCCTTCACCGCGGCCGGCGGCGACCCCCGGGTCACCGAGGAGCTGCTCACCGTCCGGCCCGCCTACCTGGCCGCCGCCCTGGAGACCCTCACCGACGGCTGGGGCGACGCCGAGACCTACGCCCGCACCGCCCTCGGCCTCGACGACGAGACCCTCGACACCCTGCGGACCGAGCTGACGGCCTGATCCGGCACCGCGTGGTCGTCCGCCGGCGGCCACACCCTCGGGGGCGCGAGGCTCTGCTGATCTGCGGCTCCGCCGCGCGGGCGCGAGTCGGAAGGCGGCCCACCTGCACCTAAAGCTCCGTCAGCCAGTTGCACGTGCTGCCGTTCCCCTACCTGTAGTTCTCCGCGCCCCGGGGTGGCCACTCTCCCTAGGTCACCGAGGTCCCCGCCACGGCGCCCAGGCCGTACGTGACCGCCGAGGCCAGTGCCACGATCAGCAGTTGCCGCCCCGCCGTCCGCCACGCACCCCGCCCCGAGCCGCGCCCGAGCGCCCCGCCGACCACCAGCGACGCCACCGCCGTGATCACCACCGAGGCCAGCACCGCGCCGTTGCCGCTCGCGAAGAACCACGGCAGCAGCGGCAGCAGCGCCCCGACCGCGAACAGCAGCAGCGAGGAGACCGCCGCCACCATCGGCGAACCGGCGTCCTTCGCGCTCACGCCGTACAGGATCCGGGTGCTCGTCTCCGAGGCCGACCGCCCCGTCACCACGCCCCGGCTGGCCCGCACCGCCGTCTCCCGGTCGAGCCCCCGCTCCCGCAGACTGGCCGTCAGGTGCCCCAGCACCACCGGCGGGGAGAGCCGCCACGCCTCCCGCAGCGAGCCCTCCATGCCCCGCGCCACCTCGGACTGGCTGCGCACCGAGACCCACTCGCCGGCCGCCATCGAGAGCGCCCCCGCGACCAGGCTGGCCAGCCCCGACAGCCGGACCGTTCCGGCCTCGGCCGCCGCGCCCGCCACCCCGAGGATCAGGCACAGGTTGGTCACCAGCCCGTCGTTGACCCCGAGCACCGCCGCCCGGATGCCGCCGCCGGCCAGCCGCTCGGCGGTGGCCCGCATACCGGCCAACTCCCGTTCGGCGGCCGCGTCGTCCCGCTCCGAGCGCAGCTCCGGCCGCCAGTGCGGCGCCAACACGTCCCAGTCCGGCCCCGGCACTGCCATCCCGGATCACCACCTCTGTCGTCCCGTCGCTCCGCAGCGTACGGTGACGCCCTGCTGACGGAGGGTCAGGACCCCCGTGTCGGTTTGACGTTCTCGGCATTCCGGGGATACCTGTCCATGACAATTCATTGTCAGACTCACACCCGTCGTTCACCCCCTCTTGTCCAGCGCTTGACCCTCCCGAGCACCTCGCACCCCAGCGTCCACCCCCATCCGTCCACCCCACTGGACACCCCCTGGACACCCCCACTGGAGGTCCCGTGTCCGTCGAGCTGCATCCAGCCGTCTCGGCCCGGTCCGACTTCGGCGCCCGGCTGCGCCACTGGCGCCTGCTGCGCGGCCTGAGCCAGGCCGAACTCGGCCGCCGCCTGGGCTACGACGACTCGCACATCAGCCGAGTCGAGAACACCCGCCGCTGGCCCCCCGCCGGAATGGCCGAGCGGATAGACGAACTCCTCGACACCGAAGGCGAGTTGGCCGAGCTATGGCCCCAGGTGGAGCGCGAGCGGCGGCGCCTGTCGCAGCACAGCCGCAGCCTGGCCGCCGGCCCCGGCCCGGAGACCCTGGCCCAGCTGCTGGTGACCTACCGCAGCGCCGCCCGCGCGGTCGGCGGCCACGCCCTGGTCGACGTGCTGGAGCACCACACCCGGCTGGCGGCCCGTCAGCAGCGCACCGCCCCCGCCGCCGAGCGGGCCAGGCTCGGCGCACTGGCCGCCCGGTACGCCGAACTGGCCGGCTGGGCCCGCTTCGACCGGCTGGAGTACGGGCGGGCGCTGGCCTGGTACGAGTGCGGCCGTGAGTGGGCGCTGGCCGCCGACGACCTGGCGGTGGCGGCGCTGTTACTGGCCCGGCAGAGCGCGGTGCACTGGGCCTCCGGACACGCCGCCGCCGCACTCGGCTCGGCCAGGACCGCCGCCGCGCACGCCGCCCGCTCCGGACGGGCGGTCGCCGAGGCCCGGGCCGCGCTCGCCCAGGCCCGCGGCCACGCCCTGGCCGGGGACCGCGCCGCCGCCGAGGCCGCCCTGGAGCGGGCCGCCGACCGCACGGCCGCCGCACCCTCCACCGAGGCCGGCACCCTGCTGCTGCTCACCCACGGCACCTGCCACCGCGACCTCGCCGTCCGCACCGGCCGCCGCACCCACGCCCGGGCCGCCGCCGACGCCCTCGAACAGGGCCTGACCCGGCTCCCCCCGGAACAGCAGCACTACCGCAGCCTGGTGACGGCCCGCCTGGCCGGCGCCCTCGCCTGGGCCGGCCGCCCCGAGGCCGCCGCCACCGCTCTGGCCCGCGTCCCCGCCGCCCTCGGCCGCGTCGCCGAGGAACGCCGCCAGTCCGAACGCTGGCTCGCCCGCCACCACCACCTCTGACCCACGGCGAACCCCCAGGGTGGCCACCCCGGGGGCGCGAGGAACTGCGCGCGGGGGAACGGCAGCACCTGCAACTGGCTGACGGAGCCTCAGTTGCAGGTACGCCGCCACAGCCCTGGGGACGAGTCGACAAACCGGCATATCCACTGCGGGAGCTGGTCAGATCAT
>NZ_JBSGEL010000053.1:0-55382 GCF_053602875.1 Kitasatospora sp. NPDC004289
CACCCTGGACGACGCGGCCGGCGAGTGCTTCGACAAGGTGGCCCGGATCCTCGGCCTGCCCTACCCCGGCGGCCCCGCCATCGACCGCGCGGCCCGCGAGGGCGACCGGAAGGCGGTGCGTTTCCCGCGTCCGCTGACGGGTGCTCAGGACGCTCCCTACGCCTTCTCCTTCTCCGGCCTGAAGACCGCCGCCGCCCGCTGGGTGGAGGCCCAGGAGCGCCCGCACGTGCCGGACGCCGCCGCCGCCCTCCAGGAGGCGGTGGCCGACGTGCTCACCCGCAAGGCCGTCCGGGCCTGCACCGACCACGGGATCACCACCCTGGTGGTGGTCGGCGGGGTGGCCGCCAACTCCCGGGTGCGCGAACTGGCCGAGCGCCGCTGCGCCTCGGCCGGCATCACCCTGCGCGTCCCGCCGCTGGGCCTGTGCACCGACAACGGCGCGATGATCGCCGCCATCGGCGACCTGCTGGTCCGCGCCGGCGCCGAGCCCGCCCCGGCCGACGTCTCGGTCGACCCCTCCGCCCCGCTGGAGCACGCCGCGCTGGTCCCGCTCGCCCACCGGCGGCGGGCAGCAGCCTGACGGTACCGTCGGCCCCGGACGTACGACGGAGGAGGGGCATGACCACCACGGTGCTGGACGCCAGGGCGCTCAACCGGGCCACGCTGGCGCGCCAACTGCTGCTGGAGCGGGCCGGGCTGACGGTGCCGCAGGTGCTGGAGCGGCTGGCCGGGCTCCAGGCCCAGACCCCGCAGACCTGGTACGTCGGGCTGTGGAGCCGGATGGACCGCGACCCCGCGGCGGAGGCCTCGGCACTGCTGGCGGACGGCGCGGCGGTGCGGATCGCGGTGATGCGCGGGACGATCCACCTGCTCACCACCGAGGACGCGCGCTGGCTGCGGCCGCTGGTCGATCCGGTGATCGAGCGCGGCACGCTGTCCGCCTTCCGCCGCAAGCTGGCCGGGCTGGACCTGGCCGAGGTGACGGCGGCCGGGCGGGCGGCGTTCGCCGAAGGGCCGCTCACCTTCGCCGAGTTGGGGAAGCTGCTGGCCGAACGCTGGCCCGGGCACGACGGCGCGGCGATGGCACAGGCGGTGCGGGCGGCGGTGCCGCTGGCGCAGGTGCCGCCGCGTGGTCTCTGGGGCCGCAGCGGGCCGGTGGCCCACCTGCCGCTGGAGCAGTGGACCGGGCAGGGCCTGCGGGCCGCTCCGGTGGACGAGCTGGTGCGGCGCTACCTGGCGGCCTTCGGGCCGGCCACCGTCAAGGACGTGCAGCAGTGGTCGGGCCTGACCAGGCTGGCCGAGGTGCTGGACCGGCTCCGCCCGGAGCTGGTGACCTTCCGGGACGGGGAGGGCCGCGAACTGTTCGACCTCCCGCAGGCACCCCGCCCGGACGGGGACGTCCCGGCGCCGGTCCGCTACCTCTACGACTTCGACAACCTGCTGCTCTCGCACGCCGACCGGAGCAGGGTGCTGACGGTGGACTTCGCCGACCAGGGCTTCGCCGGGGTGAACGAGATGCCCCGGTCCGTGCTGGTGGACGGCTGGGTGGCGGCCACCTGGCGGATCGAGGCCGGCAAGCGGGAGGCGGTGGTGACGGTGCGTCCGTTCCACCGCCTGACGGCCGCGCAGCGGCACGACCTGGTGGAGGAGGGCACCGCGCTGGCCCGCTTCCTGGCCCCGGAGGCGGCGCGGCACGAGGTCCGGATCACCGCTCCCACGACCACCTGACACTGTCCCGGCCGGACCATGGCGACCTTCACGGCCCGTCCACATACTCGGTCGTGCGCCGAACCCTCGACGACGCGGCGCCACGGGCACGTTGACCGGAAGAGGTGATGGTCGGTGCGCAGGGTGAGTGCGACGGAGGGCTTCCTCGGTGCCGAGCCGTGGCGGGCGAACGGCCACTGGGACGTGGTGGTGGTCGGGCTCCCGTACAGCGGGAGCAGCGCGGCCGGGCGGGCCGACCTCGGCCCCGGGATGCTGCGCAGCGTCTCCCGGGCCGTCAGCCCGGGGCCGCTCCGCGGGCCCGTCCCGGGCTGGTGGGACCGGGCGGAGCAGGAGCTGCTCTGCGCCGGGCTGACCTTCGCCGACGCCGGCGACCTGCGGATGGACCCGCTCAACGCCGGACAGGACCTCGACCTGGTGCCGGAGGTGCTGGAGCGGCTGCGGGGCACCTGCCGGCTGCTGGTGGTGCTGGGCGGCGACGACTCGCTCGGCTACTGGGTGCACGAGGGCTTCGCCGGCGTGCTGGTGCACCTGGACGCGGAGCAGGACGACCAGGAGCCGCGCTGCCCCTCCGGGCCGACCAGGAGCGACTTCGTCCGCCACCTGGAGCGGCTGGAGGAGCTGCGGATCGTCCAGTACGGGCAGCGCGGCCTGGTGCAGGGGCGCCCCGAGGGGCCCGGTGACCGCCGGGACCTGGCCCGGGACGTGGCCGAGCTCAAGTCGCTGGTCGCGGGCTCCGGCGCGGCCGCCTGCGCGGTCCTGCTGGACGTGTCCGTGCTCGACCCCGGGGTGGTCCGCAGCGTCGCCGCGCCGCTGCCCGACGGGCTGACCACCGATCAACTCGGCGGCACCCTGCGGGCGGTGGGCTCGGCGGGCGTCCCGGTGCGGCAACTCACGGTGACCGAGTTCGCCCCCGAGGGGGCGGAGGGCGCGGCCGGGCGGCTGGACGCGATGCGGCTGGTGCAGCTGGTCGTCCGGGCCTGTCACGACTGGCTGACCTGAGGCGGTGCCCCGCGGTCCGTCACCGAACTGACCGCCCCGCTGGTCCGCCCCGACGGCTACGCCGCCTGGAGCTCGGCCTCCCCGGCCCCGCTCACCACCGCGCTGACCCGCCGGTTCGGCGAGCCGTCCGGCAGCTGACGGCGGTTCAGAGCAGCGAGAGCGCCTGGTCGGCGGCGGCCCGGATCCGGACCCGGTCCGGGGCGGCCCGGGCGATCACCCGGATCCCCTGGAGCAGCACCAGCAGGAAGCGGGCCAGTGCGTAGGGGTCCTTGGACCCGTCCAGCTCCCCCTGGGCGTGGGCCCGGACCAGCGCGGAGGTCAGGGCGGTCTCCAGGACCGTCCAGCTCCGTTCGACCTGGGCGGCCACCACCGGGTCGCGGGAGGAGAGCTCGATGGCCGCGTTGACCACCAGGCAGCCGCGCGGCTCGGAGTCGTGCAGGGCCTCGTGCACCCAGCTCTCCACCAGCGCCCGGACGGCCGGGAGGGCCGGGCCCGGCTGCGACAGGGCCGCGACGAACCCGGTCTCCCTGCTCTCCAGGTAGCGCTTGAGGGCGCTGAGGTAGAGGTCGTGCTTGCTGCCGAAGGTCCCGTAGATGCTGGCCCGGGCGATGCCCAGGTGCTCGACCAGGTCGGCCATCGAGGTGGCCTCGTAGCCGCGCTCCCAGAACAGGTCCATCGCCTGCACCAGCACGCTGTCCGGATCGAACTCCTTGGTCCTCGCCATGCCTCCGACCGTAAGTCATTCGAGACCGTTCGGTCCAGTAGCGGACCGGGGATCAGGGCGCCGGGCTCGGAGGGGCGATCATTGCTCTATCTGGACCAAGCGTTCTTGAACTGCTACGGTTCGGGAGCAGTCGAGGTCTGGCGAACTGGTCTCTATCTGGAACGATTGGTCTGGAAAAGCTGGAGGGGTGTCATGGCTGCGGATCCGGCCCTCGGGCCGCCGGTCTTACGGCAGCGGGCCGCGTTCGCACTGCTGGGGACGGTACAGGTGGTGCTGATCGCCACGATCACCGTGATCACGGTCGCGCTGCCCGCGATCCAGGCCGAACTCGGGCTCACCGAAACGGACTTGGTGCTCGCCATCTCGGCGTACAGCCTCTCCTTCGGCGGGCTGCTGCTGCTCGGCGGACGGCTGGCCGACCTGCTCGGCCACCGCCGGGTCTTCACCGCCGGAGTGCTGGTCTTCGGACTCGCCTCGGCCCTCGCCGCCGCCGCGCCGAACCTGGCGCTGCTGGTGGCGGCCCGCTTCGGCCAGGGCGTCGGTGCGGCCGCCGCGGCCCCGGCCGCGATGGCCCTGCTCGGCTCGGTCTTCCCGGCCGCCGAGCGGCGCGGACGGGCCCTCGCGGTCTGGGGCGTGCTGGCCTCGATCGGGGCCGGCACGGGGAACATCGTCTCCGGCGTGGTGCTGCACTGGGTCTCCTGGCGGTGGACCTTCGTGGCCCCCGCGGCGGTGGCCGCCGTGGTGGTGCTCGCCGCCCCCAGGGTGCTGCCGTCCGGGCCCGGGCCCCGGCGGGAGAAGCTCGACCTGCCCGGCGCGGTGCTGGCCACCGCCGGCCTGGCCGCCCTGATCTTCGGCCTGACCGAAGTCCACAGCCTGTGGATCGCGGTGGGGACCGTCCTGCTGGCGGCCTTCGGGCTCACCCAGCTCCGCGGCTCCAGCCCGCTGGTGCCGCCCTCCTTCCTGGCCTCGCCCCGCCGGGTGGCCGCCCTGACGGCGATCGCGCTGACCGCCGCCTGCATGGCCACCTACTTCTTCGTGCTCGCGCTCTACTTCCAACAGGTGCTCGGCTACTCGACCCTGGCCACCTCGGCGGCCTTCGTCCCGCCGGCCCTCGCGGTGGTGCCGGCCGGTTCGCTGGCCGGCCGGGCACTGGCCCGGTACGCCCCCGCCGCCGTCACCTCCGCCGGGCTCGGGCTCTCCGCCCTGGGGCTCGCGGTGCTCGGCGGGATCTCCGCCGACAGCGCGTACGTCGGCCCGCTGCTGATCGGGGTGGTCCTCTTCCCGGTCGGGGCCGGCTTCACCTTCTCCGCTGCCACGGTCTGGGCGGTCGGCGACGCCCCGGCCCACCAGGCCGGCCTGGCCGGCGGGGTGATGAACACCGCGATGGAGATCGGCCCCCCGATCGGCCTCGCCGTCCTGATCCCCCTCGCCACCGCCCACGCGGGCACCACTCCCACCCCGGCCGCCGTCTCCTCCGGCTACGCCTTCGCCTTCCTCCTCGCCGCAGCCACCCTCACGGTGGCGGCCGCCCTGACGCTGCTGCTGCGCACCAGAGCAACTCGCTAGAGCGGCGCACCTGGCTACGCCACCAGGGGTGCGAGGAACTGCGCGAAGCGGAAGGCGGCCCAGAGCCGGATCGGGGCACGTCAGCCAGTTGCACGCGCTGCCGTTCCCCAGCGCGCAGTTCCTCGCGCCCCCGGCCTCACCACCTACGTCCCTCACGCCCCTCGGGGCCAACCCATCTGCGAAACCTAGGAGTTCTCATGTCCGCCCGCTTCACCGACAAGGTCGTCCTGGTCACCGGCGCCGCCGGAGTCGTCGGCCGCACCACCGCCCTCGCCTTCGCCAGGGAGGGCGCCACCGTGGTGGTGGCCGACCGCAACGAGGACGGCGTCGACGAGACCGTGAAGCTGATCGAGGAGGAGGGCGGGAAGGCCGGCGGCGTGCTGGTCGACGTCGCCGACTCCGCCTCGATGGCCAACGCGGTGCGGCACGCCGTCGAGACCCACGGCGGCCTGCACGTGGCCTTCAACAACGCCGGGATCCTCCGCGGCGGCACCCCCATCGCCGAGCACGACGAGCAGGCCTGGCACGACTCCATCGCGGTCAACCTGACCGGCGTGTTCTTCGCCCTCAAGCACCAGATCGCCCACATGAGCGCCCACGGCGGCGGCACCATCGTCAACACCGCCTCCAACCTCGGCGCCCACTGGCGGCTGGCCAACATGGCGGCGTACTCGACCTCCAAGGCCGGCGTCTCCTACCTGACCAAGACCGCCGCGCTGGAGGCGATCCCGCACGGCGTCCGGATCAACTCGATCAGCCCCGGCCCGATCGACACCCCGATGTCCTACCTGCCGGGCGAGACCCGTGAGCAGCGCGACGCCCGCCTCGGCCCGACCGTCCCGCTGGGCCGGGTCGCCGACCCGGCGGAGATCGCCGAGGCGGTGCTCTGGCTGGCCTCCGAGGAGTCCAGCTTCGTGGTCGGCCACGACCACGTGATCGACGGCGGCGCCACCGCCTGACGCCGCGTCACACCGCTGGGCGGGCCCGGACCACCACCCCGTGGGTGGTCCGGACCCGCCCTGCCGCCACCCCCTGCGCCCTGTCCCGTTCTCAGCCCCGCTCGGCCGCGGAGCGCTCCACCTCGGCGATCACCTGCCCGGCCATCCGCTCCGCGAAGCGGTTTCCGACCACGCAGCCCACCACGATCGCCGCCACCAGCATCACGGTGCCCAGCCACACCATGGTCTCCACCGGCAGCACGTACGCGCAGACCGCCTTGACCGCGCACTCCGCGACCAGCACCGACCCCCAGGCCAGCGAGAAGTTCCGCTCGTTCCGGCGGAACGCCGCCGAGGTGGCCATCAGCCGCCCCCAGGCCGCCTCCCGCCCGGCCCGCCCCTTCACCACGAAGGGCTTCATCCCCGCCGTCATCAGCGGCCGCCCGAGCAGCGCGGTGACGATCATCGAGCCGCCGATCACGCTGCTCAACAGCGCGTCCTTGACCAGCATCAACCGGGCGTCCCCCGCCACCAGCGACAGTCCGATCCCGGCCACGTTGACCACCAGCATCACCGCCGCGAGCGCGTTCACCCGCCGCTCCCGCAGCAGCCCCGCCACCGTCCGCACCACCGGCACCGCACTCGCCACCGTCAGCGAGGCCACCAGCCCCATCCCCAGCACCGAGTGCGCCAGGTAGTACGCCCCCAACGGCAGCGCCACGTCCACCGCCAGCGGCTTCAACCCCGCCCACGCGTCCCCGCCCCGCCCCTGCTCCGCCTGCTGGACCGCCGTGCCCTCGATGACCGCCATGACCGCTCCCCGTTGTCCGTCCCCGCCGTTCTCCGACCCCTCAAGACTCCCGCCGACCAGGCCCCCTGATGCAGTGCCACCCGTTGCCGAAACCGCATGACGGTTGTCACGCCGTCGCCGACGGTGTCATCACTTCCAGGCGCGGATCGCCTCGAAGGTCGCGGGGTCGAGCACGATCGCGGCGGCGCCATCGGGGAGCCGCTCCATGGCCCGGAGCACTGCGGCGAACGGCGACCTGCGCAGGGCCAGGGCTCGCCGTTCCGCCTTGTCCGAAGCCCCCGACAGGTGGTGCCGGTGCCAGGCCACCAGGACGTCCTGGGCCGTGACGAAGGCGTCCTGACGGCCCGCTCGGAGTTCGATCCGGTTGAGGTCGAAGACCCTGATCGTCTCGGCGCCCCGGCGCGACTCGGGCTGGTACTCGCCTGAGGCGAGCAAGAGGGTGAGGTGCTCGGCGGGGTCCTCGCGGGACGGGTCGACGAGCAGTGCGTTGCCATCAGGGTCGCAGGGGTACTCGTCCCGCTTCTGGTTGCTGTTGCAGTGGGAGCACGCCAGCAAGTGGTTCGGCCAGTCGAAGGCGCGCTCCGGTGCGACGGCGATCGGCTGGAAGTGGTCGATGTCGGTGCCGAGGTTGTCTTCGCAGTACATGCACCTGTTGATGCCGCTGGCCATGCCCTGCAGCAACTCCCGGACGTCTCGCCTGGCCGGATGCGCCTTGCGCCATTCAGCGCGAGCGGCCTCCGAGCCTGTGCCCAACCGGCGGATGTTCGCCGTCCTGCGGTCGAGCAGCCGCTGAGTACTCGACGGCGCGGAGACCCGTCGTACCGGAATCACTCGAGTTCGCCCAGGCGCGCTGCGACTTCCGCGACGCGGGTCCCCAGAGAGCTGACCAGAAGTGAGCTCAACCCGCGGTACTCCTCGGTCTCGGCTGCACTCGCGGTACCGGCGTAGACCTTGCGCTCCAACACCACGAGCCGGCGGCGCTTCTGTTCTGCCCGGTCCGAGTACGGGGTATCGAGCCCGAAGAGCTCGGACAGGGCGGCGTCGTCCGCGCTCCCGAACACGATCCGCCGGTACAGCTCGTCGTCCACCACCTCTGGACCTCGCTGCTCCCCCGGGGCGGCCATCCGGATCAGTCCGCCAGGGTCGGCGTCCTGGCAGATGTAAGGGCTGTGACTGGAGACGACGAACTGGATCCGAGGGAAGTGGAGCCGCAACCAACCGGCGATCTCCTGCTGCCAACTGACGTGCAGATGGGCGTCCACTTCGTCGATGAGGACGACGCCGGGGGCGTCGATGACGACCCTGCCGTCGTTGTCGGAGCGAACGTCAAGGTCGCCGAACGACAGGTAGAGCTGCCGGAGCAGGTCCAGTACCAGCGCCGTGACGGCCCGGTACCCGTCGCTCATCTCGCGGAGCGGGTGGGGGGCTTTCCGATCCGGAGGAAGGACCCACAAGCCGTCCGAATCGATGCGTGAGACCTTGTGTCCCTCCGGCAGAAGCCCGTCGGAGAGGAGCGACAGGACGATCTCCAGTACCCGGGCCGCGTTCTTCCGATGCTCCAGGCGGCGGAGGTGGAGCTCGATCATCCAGGAGACGCTCTCCGCCAGCGAAGCGTCTTCGTGGAAGAGTGAGGCGAGCCGTGCGGTGGGACCCGGGGCAAGCATCAGGCGCTGGGCTTCCGAGGAACCGCCGAAGAGTCGGCGAAAGGGGCCGTAGCCCGCACAGAACCACCCTTGGGGGTTGTCGTCCCAGGGGCCGTGGGCAGCCTCCGGGTGTCCGAAGGTACCCAGTGAGAGGCGGAGCGCCCGTGGATCGTCGCTGCGTCCGGTCGGCTGGATCCACCTCAGGCCGAGCTCCCAATCGCCCAGCAGATGCTTGCCGCGGCCGAGTACGTAGTCGGCTCGGGGGTCCCGGACCACATCCACCCGTACCTGGCCCGACGTGCTCTCCTGGGAGAGCCAGCCACTGAAGTCAGGAACGAGGGACCGGGCCACGGACGGGCCGACGAGTGCGAGGGCCATTGCCCTCAGGAGTGTGGTCTTGCCGGAGCTGTTGCGGCCTGCGAGCACCGTCCAACTGCCGCGTGCGGGCAGGACGAGGTCCACCGAACGGTCACCACGGAAGCCCTTGATCCCCGCGAGGCTGATCCGCGAGACGTACACCCGTCTGCCCTCCTTGTCATGACGCGTACTCACCTTCTCACGCGCGGTCCGGCTCGGGTGGCGGGACGGGAGCCGGGCGGTGAGGGTGGGGCGCGGGGGTCGGCGATGGAGAAGGAGACGTGCGGATGGTCGAGGTGACGGGACCGTATGCGGTCGGGACGCCCTGTTGGGTGGACCTGACCTCGAAGGACCAGCAGGCGGCGCTGGACTTCTACCGGGACCTGCTCGGGTGGCAGGGGCAGGTCGGGCCGGAGGAGTTCGGCGGGTACGCGGTCTGTGACCTGAACGGCCGTCCGGTGGCCGGGGTGATGGGGCCGGTGCCGACGGAACCGGGTCAGCCGGCGGTGCCGCCGAACTGGACCACGTACCTGGCGACCGACGACGCGGACGCCACGCTGACCGCGATCGGCGACAACGGCGGGACGGTGCTGTTCCCGGTGATGGACGTCGGCACCATCGGCCGGATGCTGGTGGCCGCCGACCCGACCGGTGCGGTGTTCGGGGTCTGGCAGCCGCTGGAGTTCCCGGGTGCGGGGGTCTGGGGCGAGGCGGGGGCGGTGGTCTGGAACGAGCTGCGCACGCCCGCGCCGGACGCGGCCGGCGTGTTCTACAACGCCGTCTTCGGGGTGCAGATCGCCCCGATGGAGCAGATGCCCGAGTACCTGTCGTTCAACGTGAACGGCAAGAGCAGCGGCGGCGTCACGACCCTGGAGGGCGACCCGCCCGGCACCCCGCCGCACTGGCGCACCTACTTCGGCGTGGACGACACCGACTCCACCGTGGACGCCCTGGTCAAGGCCGGCGGCACCGTGCTGGAGCCGCCCACCGACTACCCGTGGGGGCGCAACGCCCTGGTCCAGGACCGGGACGGCGCGGTGTTCGCCCTGCTGAAGCCCAATCCGATGTGACGGACCGCCAGGCGGCCGGAGCCGCCCGTTCGCGACGCGCCAGAAACGCCGCGAATGGGCGGTTTTCCGTGTCATTCGGGCCAGACTGAAGGCCATGCTGGGGCTTCCGGACCACATCCACGCGTTCCTGTTCGACCTCGACGGCGTGTTGACGCAGACGGCCAAGGTGCACGCGGCCGCCTGGAAGGACATGTTCGACGCCTTCCTGCGCGAGGAGGCCGACCGCACCGGCGGAGCCTTCGTGCCCTTCGACCCGGTCGCCGACTACGACACCTACGTGGACGGCCGCCCCAGACTCGACGGCACCCGCACCTTCCTGGCCGCCCGCGGCATCACCCTCCCCGAGGGCACCCCGGACGATCCGCCGGGCACCCGCAGCGTGGCCGGGCTGGGCAACGCCAAGAACGAGACCGTGCTGCGGCTGATCGAGGAGCAGGGCGTGCAGCCCTACCCGGGGTCGGTGGAGTACCTGCACCGGCTGGCCGCGCTCGGCCTGCCCCGGGCCGTGGTCTCCTCCAGTGCCAACTGCCGGGACGTGCTGCGCGCGGCCGGCATCGACGGGCTCTTCGACGTGGTGGTGGACGGCCTGGTGGCGCAGCGGGACCACCTGCCCGGCAAACCGGCCCCGGACACCTATCTGGCCGCCGCGAAGGCGCTGGGCACCGAGCCGGCCCGGGCCGCCGTCTTCGAGGACGCGCTGGCCGGGGTCGCGGCCGGCCGGGCCGGAGGTTTCGGCACCGTGGTCGGGGTGAACCGCACGGGGCAGGCCGAGGCGCTGCGCGAGCACGGCGCCGACCTGGTGGTGGACGACCTGGCCGAGCTGATCCCGACGCAGGAGGACCGCGGATGACCGCGCACGGCAGCTTCACCGTCGACCCCTGGGGCGTGCTGGAGACCGGCCTCGACCTGGCCGCGATGGCCCGCTCCGAGTCGGTCTTCGCGCTCTCCAACGGCCACATCGGCCTGCGGGCCAACCTCGACGAGGGCGAGCCGCACGGCCTGCCGGGTACCTACCTGAACGGGGTCTTCGAGCTGCGCCCGCTGCCGTACGCGGAGGGCGGCTACGGCTACCCCGAGTCCGGTCAGAGCGTCATCAACGTCACCAACGGGAAGATCATCCGACTGCTGGTGGACGACGAGCCCTTCGATCTGCGCTACGGCGAACTCCGCAGCCACCAGCGGCGGTTGGACTTCCGGGACGGCCTGCTGCGGCGCGAGGCGGAGTGGACCTCCCCGGCCGGACGGACCGTCAAGGTGGTCTCCACCCGGCTGGTCTCGCTCACCCAGCGGGCGGTCGCCTCGGTGGACTACCGGGTGACGGCGGTGGACGGTCCGGTGCGGATCGTGCTGCAGTCCGAGCTGGTGGCCAACGAGCAGCTGCCCGGCGGCCAGGAGGCCGACCCGAGGGCCGCCGCCGTGCTGGAGGCCCCGCTGCTGGCCGAGGCCTCCTCGGCCGCCGGCACCAAGGCGGTGCTGGTGCACCGCACCCGGCACAGCGGCCAGCGGGTGGCGGTCGGCATGGACCACGTGATCGAGGGCCCGGATGGCTTCAACGTCACCGGGGAGAGCGACGAGGACCAGGCCCGGATCAGCGTCACCACCGTGCTGAAGCCCGGCGAGGAGCTGCGGCTCACCAAGTTCACCGCCTACGGCTGGTCGGCGACCCGTTCGCTGCCCGCAGTCCGGGACCAGGTGGAGGCCGCGCTGACCGCCGCGCGGTACACCGGCTGGAACGGGCTGGTGGCCGAACAGCGGGACTACCTGCGGGAGTTCTGGGAGACCAGCGACGTCCAGATCGAGGGTGACGTCGAGCTCCAGCAGGCCGTCCGGTTCGCCCTCTTCCACGTCCTCCAGGCCGGTGCCCGGAGCGAGGAACGGGCCATCCCCGCCAAGGGGTTGACCGGCCCGGGCTACGACGGGCACAGCTTCTGGGACACCGAGACCTTCGTGCTCCCGGTGCTCACCTACTGCCTGCCCGAGGCCGTCAAGCAGGCCCTGCGCTGGCGGCACACCACCCTGCCGCTGGCCCGCGACCGGGCGGCCCAACTCGGCCTGGCCGGCGCGGTGTTCCCCTGGCGGACGATCCGTGGCGAGGAGTGCTCCGGCTACTGGCCGGCCGGCACCGCCGCCTTCCACATCGGCGCCGACATCGCCGTCGCGGTGGCCCGCTACGTCCGGGCCACCGGGGACGTGGAGTTCGAACGCACCCACGGGCTGGAGCTGTTGGTGGAGACGGCCCGGATGTGGCGCTCGCTCGGGCACCACGACGCGGCCGGCCGGTTCCGGATCGAGGGCGTCACCGGGCCCGACGAGTACAGCGCGGTGGCCGACAACAACGTCTTCACCAACCTGATGGCGCAGACCAACCTGCGCGCCGCCGCCGAGGCCGCCGCCCGTCACCAGGTGGAGGCCGCCGCCCTGGGCGTCGGCACCGAGGAGACCGCCGCCTGGCGGGACGCCGCCCGGGCCATGTACGTCCCCTACGACGAGAAGCTCGGCGTGCACCCGCAGGCCGACGGCTTCACCGACCACCAGTTCTGGGACTTCGACGCCACCCCGCCGGAGAAGTACCCGCTGCTGCTGCACTACCCGTACTTCGACCTGTACCGCAAGCAGGTGGTCAAGCAGGCCGACCTGGTGCTGGCCATGCAGGTGCGCGGGGACGCCTTCACCGACGAGCAGAAGGCCCGCAACTTCGCCTACTACGAGCGCCTGACCGTCCGGGACTCCTCGCTCTCCGCCTGTACCCAGGCGGTCATCGCGGCCGAGGTGGGCCAGCTCGACCTGGCCTACGACTACACCGCCGAGGCCGCCCTGATGGACCTCCACGACCTCGGCGGCAACACCAAGGACGGCCTGCACATGGCCTCGCTGGCCGGCGCCTGCCTGGCCCTGGTGGCCGGCTTCGGCGGCCTGCGGGACCACGCCGAGCACCTCTCCTTCCGCCCCCGGCTGCCCGCCGGCCTGCGCCGGCTGGCCTTCGCCCTGGTGGTCCGGGGCAACCTGCTGCACGTCGAGATCACCCACACCCGCACCACCTACACCCTGCGCCGGGGCAACCCGATGACCGTCCTGCACGAGGGCGAACCCCTGCGCGTCGAAGCTGGCCGCCCCGCCTCCCGCCCGATGGCCGCCCCCGCCCCGGTGGAGCGCTGCGCCCAGCCCCCCGGCCGCGAACCCGCCCGCCGCCAGCAGACCCCCGGCCCGGCCGTCGGCAGTGGCGTCGAGCCCTCCACCCACCTCGCGGCCGAGTAGCCGCAGGACCCCTGACGTACCGTCCGACGAGAGCGGGAGGCCCTGTGGGCAGCAGCGTGGCCGAGCAGATGGTGGAGGTGCTCCGGGAGGCCGGGGTGGAGCGGGTCTACGGGGTGGTGGGCGACAGCCTCAACCCGGTGGTGGACGCGATCCGGCGGACGGAGGGCATCGAGTGGGTGCACGTCCGCAACGAGGAGGCCGGGGCCTTCGCGGCCGCCGGGGAGGCCGAACTGACGGGCCGTCCGGCGGTCTGCGCGGGCTCCTGCGGGCCCGGCAACACCCACCTCATCCAGGGCCTCTACGACGCCCAGCGCAGCGGGCTGCCGGTGCTGGCGCTGGCCTCGCACATCCCGTCCTCGCAGATCGGCACCGGCTTCTTCCAGGAGACCCACCCGGAGCGGGTGTTCACCGACTGCAGCAGCTGGTGCGAGACCGTCTCCACCCCGGCCCAGCTGCCCCGGCTGCTGCGGATCGGCATCCAGCACGCCCTCGGCTCGCCCGGCGTCGCGGTGCTGGTCTTCCCCGGCGACGTGGCCGCCCTCCCCGCCGCCCACCCGACCGGCACCGGCCACTACCTGACCGAACGGGCGGTGGCGGCCCCGCCCTGGTCCCAGGTGCAGGAGCTGGCACGGAGGCTGAACGCGGCCGAGAAGGTCGCGGTGTTCGCCGGGGCGGGGGTGCGGGACGCGCACGCCGAGGTGATGGAGCTGGCCGGCACGGTGCTGGCCCCGGTCGGGCACTCGCTGCGCGGCAAGGAGTGGATCCAGTACGACAACCCGTACGACGTCGGCATGAGTGGCCTGCTCGGCTACGGCGCCTGCCACCAGGCCCTGCACGAGGCCGACCTGGTGCTGCTGCTCGGCACCGACTTCCCCTACGACTCCTTCCTGCCGGGGCGCGACACCGTCCAGGTCGACCACGACGCGACCCGGCTCGGGCGCCGCACGCCGCTGGAGCTGGCGGTGCACGGCGACGTGGCGGCCACCCTGCGGGCGGTGCTGCCGCTGCTGGAGCAGAAGACCGACCGGGCCTTCCTGGACGACCTGCTCGACCGGCACTGCAAGGCGCTGGAGGAGGTGGTCGGCGCCTACACGAAGAAGATCGAGAAGCACGTGCCGATCCACCCGGAGTACGTCGCCTCGGTGCTGGACGAACTCGCCGACGAGGACGCCGTGTTCACCGTGGACACCGGCATGAACAACGTCTGGGCCGCGCGGTACCTGAGCCCGAACGGGCGGCGCCGGGTGATCGGGTCCTTCCTGCACGGCTCGATGGCCAACGCCCTGCCGCACGCGATCGGGGCCCAACTGGCCGCCCCGGGGCGGCAGGTGGTCTCGATGTCGGGGGACGGCGGGATCGGCATGCTGCTCGGCGAGCTGCTGACGCTGGCGAAGTACCGGCTGCCGGTGAAGACGGTGGTGTTCAACAACGGGGCGCTCGGCATGATCAAGCTGGAGATGCTGGTCAGCGGCTACCCCGAGACCGAGACCGACAACGGCGACGTGGACTACGCGGCGCTCGCCCGCGCGGTCGGCCTCCAGGCGATGCGGGTCACCGACCCGGCGAAGGTCCGCGAGGTCCTCGCCGAAGCCCTCTCCCGCCCCGGCCCCGTCCTGGTCGACGTCGTCACCGACCCCAACGCCCTCTCCATCCCGCCCCACATCACCGCGGCCCAACTCAAGGGCTTCGCCCTGGCCGCCGGCCGGACCGTCCTCTCCGGAGGCGTCGGCCGCATGATCGACCTCGCGAGGAGCAACCTCCGCAACATCCCGAGGCCGTGACGACGCTCGGCAGGGCAGCGACCTCAGGGGCGCGGGGAACTGCGCGAGTACGGAAGGCGGACCAGGGCCAGATCGGGGCACGCGAGCCAGTTGCACGCTCTGCCGTTCCCCCGCGCGCAGTTCCTCGCGCCCCTGGCATCACGTTCTGCCGCGCCCTGCGAGACGGCCACCTTGCCTCACAGGCAAAAAGCTTGCCCGGAGGGCAGGGAAGCGGTGGACTGGGTCCATGAACGCGGACCAGTTCGAGGTGGACGGCCTCGGGGCCCGGCTGCGGGAGCACCGCTCCGCCGCACGCCTCACCCTGGAGGCCGCAGCCGCCCGGGTCGGGCTCTCGCCAGCGTACCTGTCGAGGCTGGAGACCGGGCAGCGGCAGCCCTCCCTCCCGGCGCTGCTCGGGCTGGCCCGGGAGTACGGGACCACCGTGTCGGGCCTGCTCGGCGAGCAGCAGGGCGAGCCGGAGCCGGTGATCCGGGGCGGGGTGATCGAGCCGGGGCGGACGGGCGGCTGGGGGTACCGGCGGGCGGGCGCGCCCGGAAGGGCGATGCAGGCGCTGCACGTCCAGGTGCCGCCGGATGTCCAGGACGCCGTCGTGAGGGTCCACCCGGGGGAGGAGTGGCTCTGGGTGGTGAAGGGACGGCTCCGGCTGACCCTGGCCGACCAGGACCACTTGCTGGAGCCGGGCGACTCCGCGCACTTCGACTCGCTCACCCCGCACTGCATCGCCGCCGACTCCCCGGCCGGCGTCGAACTCCTCTTCCTGCACACCCTGTTGCAGAGTCCGGGCAGCAGCCTCTGCCTGCCCGCTCCCCACTGAAAGGGGCACCACCATGGCCAAGTCCACCCTCGTCCCGGGCCGCCGCTTCGACCGCCGCGTGCTCTGGCGGGTCGTCATCTACATGGCCGCCACGCACGCCTTCCTGGGCTTCCTCGCCCTGCTCTTCGAGATCGGCGCCCGCAAGGGCTGACCGGCCCTCACAGCCGCGCCAGCGTGCACAGCGCGTCCAGCGCCCCCGGGAAGGCGTGCTCCGGCGGGGTCGCGTACCCGATCACCAACCCCGACCTCGTCCCGGCCGGCGCAGGCCCGGCCGACGGCGTCCGGCACCCGCTCAACGTGTTCAACGACAGCCCCGACCACCCGGCGTGGCGCAGCAGTTCGGCGTCGCTCAACGAACCGGCCGGAAGCCGCAGCACCGCGTGCAGCCCGGCCGCGATCCCGGTCACCTCCACCTCGGGGGCCCGCTCCGCCAGGGCGGCCACCAGCCGGTCGCGCCGCCGCCGGTAGTGCAGGCGGCAGCGCCGGACGTGCCGGTCGAAGCCGCCGGAGACGATCAGCTCGGCCAGCGTCAGCTGGTCCGTCACCCCTGACTGACCGTCCGCCAACTCCTTCTGCCGGACGACCGGTTCGACCAGTTCGGCCGGCAGCGCCAGCCACCCCAGCCGCAGGCCGGGGGCCAGGCTCTTGCTGGCGGTGCCCGCGTACACCACCCGCTCGGGGTCCAGCGCCTGGAGGGCCCCGACCGGTTGGCGGTCGTAGCGGAACTCCCCGTCGTAGTCGTCCTCGATCACGAAGCCACCGCTCTCCCGGGCCCAGGCCACCGCGGCCGCCCGCCGGGCGGGACGCAGCGGCACGCCGGTCGGGTACTGGTGGGCGGCGGTGAGCACCACCGCGCCCGTCCCGGCCCCGGCGGTCAGCCCGCCGAGCAGGTCGGTGCGGGCGCCGCCGGCGTCCAGCGGGACGGAGACGGTCCGCAGACCGTTGGCGGTGATCACCTCCTGCTGCGGCGGCAGCCCGTACTCCTCCACCGCCACCGACCGCGCGCCGCGCTCGCCGAGCGCGCGGCAGAGCAGGCCGAGGCCCTGCTGGTAGCCGGCGCAGACCAGGATGCGCTCGGGGTCGGTGCGCACGCCCCGGGCGCGGGCCAGGTAGTCGGCCAGGGCTCGGCGCAGTTCGATCCGGCCGCGCGGGTCGGTGTAGCCGAAGGCCTCGTGCGGGGCGGTGGCCAGCGCGCGGCGGCCGGCCGCCAGCCAGGCGGAGCGGGGGAAGAGGCTGAGGTCGGGGCGGCCGGGCATCAGGTCGTAGCGGGCCGCCGGGACGCGCGGCGGGGTGCTGGGCGGGGCCACCGCCGGGGCACCGCCCCGGTCGGCGACCACGGTTCCGGAGCCCTGACGGGCGGTCAGCCAGCCCTCGGCGGTGAGCTGGGCGTAGGCCTCGGCCACGGTGTTGCGGGCGATGCCGAGGTCGGTGGCCAGGGCCCGGGAGGAGGGCAGCCGGGTGCCGGCCGGCAGGCGGCCGCTCCGGGAGGCCTCCCGGACCGCCTCCTCCAGGGCGGCCCGCAGGCCGAGGCCCCGGGCCCGGCCCGCCGTCAGGTCGAGGTGCAGGTCTCCGCCGAAAGTGGCCCACGATTCCATGGCGTCAATGAACCACGGGAGCGGGCCGCCGCGCACCTACGGTCGAGGCATGAGCAACGGAGAGAACGACTACGTGACCGCCCCCGAGCAGCGCTTCTCGATGCCGGAGCTGGCACCGGACTGGTACCGGGCGATGATCGGGATGGACCGGGAGTCGCGGACCCTGGTGGACCCGGCGCTGGCCGAGCTGGTCCGCACCCGGGCCTCGCAGATCAACGGCTGCGCCTACTGCGTGGACATGCACGCCACCGACGCCCGGCACGGCGGCGAGCAGGAGCACCGGCTGTACGCGCTGCCGGTCTGGCAGGAGACGCCCTACTTCACCGCGGCCGAGCGGGCCGCGCTGGCGCTGACCGAGGCGGTCACCCGGATCGCCGACGGGCCGGTGCCGGACGAGGTGTACCAGGAGGCGGAGAAGCACTTCGAGCCGGCCGCGCTGGCCCAGCTGGTGACCGTGATCATCGCGATCAACGCCTGGAACCGGATCGGCGTCACCGCGCGGATGAGCCCCGCGCCGAAGCGGAGCTGAGGCCTCCGGAAAGAAGTTTCCGAGCGGCCGTCACATCCGGGCCGCGGGCCGTGTCGGTGGGGTGAGAGCGGCCGGAGCGGCGAGCAACCGCCCCGGCTCCCCATCCCGAACGAGGAGCCCACCGATGAACGTCACCACCACCGTCGTCACCGTGATCGCCGCCCTGATGTCGGGCTTCTCGGCCTACGCGCTGCTGTCGCGCCAGGTCTGGGTGGTCCAGCCGCTGGAGCAGTACGGCGTGCCGAAGGGCTGGTGGAACCTGCTGGGCGCGGCCAAGGCGGCCGGCGCGCTCGGCCTGCTGGTCGGCCTTGCGGTGGAGCCGCTCGGCCTGGCCGCCGGGATCGGCCTGGTGACCTACTACGGCGGCGCGGTGGTCACCGTGCTGCGGGCCCGGGCGTGGGGGCACGTCCCGTTCCCGATGGTCTACGCCGCCCCGGTGGTGGCCGCGCTGGTGCTCGCCGCCTGAGCCGGCCGGCCGGGCCCGACGGGTCGGGTCCGACCAGCCGGGGTCGGGTACCGGAAACCGCCGGTCGGCCCCGCACGGAGCTGAGATGGTGAAGGACATGACGACGACTCAGAACGACCAGCGGGCCAAGGCCGAACTCCTGCACGCCCTGCACACCCCGGGCGATCCCCTGGTACTGGCCAACGTGTGGGACGCCGCGACCGCCCGCCTGGTGGAGGCGGCCGGGGCCCCCGCCGTGGCCACCGCGAGCGCCAGCGTCTCCTGGACCAGGGGCGTGCCGGACGGCGGCGGCCTCGACCTGGCCGGGGCGCTGGCCCAGACCGCCCTGGTGGTCCGGGCGGTGGAGGTACCGGTGACGGCCGACCTGGAGGACGGGCTGGCGCCCGACGCCGCCGGGGTCGGCCGGGCCGTCACCGAACTGCTCGCGCTCGGCGCCGTCGGCGTGAACCTGGAGGACGGCCTGCGCCCGGTCGCCGAGGCGGCCGAGCGGATCGCGGCGGCCCGGGCGGCGGCCGAGGCGGCGGGCGTGCGGCTGTACGTCAACGCCCGCACCGACGTCTTCGTCCAGGGCGACCGTGACGTCACCGAGACGGTGGAGCGGGCCCGGGCCTACCTGGCGGCGGGGGCCAGCGGGATCTTCGTGCCCGGCGCGGGCGACCCGGCGGTGATCGCCGAGCTGCTGGCCGCGCTCCCCGGGGTGCCGCTGAACGTGATGGCGGGCCCCGGCGCCCCCGCGGTGGCCGAGCTGGCGAAGCTCGGCGTGGCCCGGATCAGCCTGGGCCCCGGCCTGGCCAAGGTCGCCTACGCCGCCGCCCGCCGCGCCGCCGAGGAGCTGTACGCCCACGGGACCTACCAGGCCCTCGAAGGCGGCCTGGAGTACGGCGAGTTGAACGCCCTGTTCGACTGAGACCGCCCGATCGGGGTGGTGGCCACGCCTTCGGGGGCGCAGATCAGCAGAGCCCCGCGCCCCTGCGGGGCGCTCCCCGGTCCGCCTACTTCGGCACGGCCGTGCCCGCGCTGCAGAGCGGGGCGGCGGCGGAGGCGTTCTTGCCGAGCAGCGGGATGCCGCCGATCTGCTGGACGCAGGTCTCGGACGCCGAGGTGGAGGCCGAGGCCGACTTGCCGGAGTCGAGCTTGCCGCCCATGTTGCTGCCGGCGTGGGCGGCCGGGGCGGCGAGGGAGAGACCGGCCATGGTGAGGGCGGCGAGCGCCGTGATCTTACGCATGGCCGGTCCAACGACCGGGCCGCCCCGGCGGTCACCGGTGCGGGCCCGGATCAGCCCTGACGGACCAACAGGGTCCTGACGCTGTTGCTGACGAACGAGGCGATCGGCTCCGGCGCCGGACCGTCCGCGAGCCGCAGCCCGGGGAAGCGGGTGAAGAGCAGCCGCAGCGCGGTCTCCGCCTCCAGCCGGGCGAGGCCCGCGCCCAGGCAGAAGTGCGGGCCGTGGCCGAGCGAGAGGTGCTTGGCCGGGGCCCGGCTCAGGTCGAAGCGGTCCGCGTCCGGGAAGTGCCCGGAGTCCCGGCCCGCCGCCGCGTACGAGGCCAGCAGCGCCTCGCCCTGACGGATGGTCACCTCGCCGACCTGGATGTCCTCCGCGGCGTAGCGCAGCGGGAACTGGCCGACCGGGGAGTCGTAGCGCAGGGTCTCCTCGACCACCGCGCCCCAGCTGTACGTGCCGTCCAGCACCGCGGCCAGCTGGTCCGGGTGGGCCAGCAGGGCGCGGACCGCGTTGGTGATCAGGTTGAGCGTGGTCTCGTGTCCGGCCACCAGCATCAGCAGCAGGGTGCCGACCAGCTCCATCTCGGTCAGCCGGTCGTCGGCCTCCCGGGCGGCGATCAGGTCGGTGGTCAGGTCGTCGCCCGGCTCCGCCCGCTTGGCCGCCGCCAGCCCGCCGAGCAGGGCGAACAGGCCCTGCTGCGCGGCCACCGCGGCCCCCGGCGTGGCGGAGCTGCTGACCAGGGTGTTGGAGAGCTCGTGCAGCTCGTCCTGCTGCTTCGGCGGCAGGCCCAGCAGCTCGCCGATCACCTGCATCGGCAGCGGGTAGGCGAAGTGCTCGCGCAGGTCGAAGTCGCCCTCCAGCAGGGCGACCCCGTCCAGCAGGGCGGTGGCCCGGGCCTCGATGGCCGGGGCCAGCTCGGCTATCCGGCGCGGGGTGAAGGCCTGGGTGACCAGTCCGCGCAGCCGCCGGTGGTCCGCACCGTCGGCGGTCACCATGCCGGGCACGGTGACGAAGTTCATCAGCGGCCAGCCCTCGGGCAGCCGGCCCTCCCGGAAGGTGGTCCACAGCTGCGGGTTCTTGCCCACCCGGGGGTCGTTCAGCAGCGACTGGAGGGTGTCGTGGTGGGTTACCGCCCAGACCACCACCCCGCCAGGGAGTTCCACCAGGACCGCAGGCCCGGCCGCCCGGAGCCCGGCGTTCTCGGTGTGCTGGTCGGCTCCGAAGGGGTCGAGGCGGACGGGCTGGGGGGCGAGGGCGGAGTCCATGCGGGCCTTTCGACGGGGGGAGTGCGCGGGGGAGTGAAGGCGCTGTAGAGCACCGGCAGGGCGACCAGGGCGCGCGACCAGGGGGACGGCCGCCAGGCCAGTTCGTGGGCGGGGACGGCCAGTTGGAGGTCGGGCAGCCGGTGGAGCAGGGTCTCCACGGCGGTCTCCACGATCATCCGGGCCGGGTGCTGGGCCGGGCAGACGTGCCGGCCGGCGCCCCAGGCCAGGTGCGCCCGGTTGCCGCCGAGCCCCTCGCCGGAGGGCTGCTGCACCGCCGGGTCGGCGTTGGCGGCGGCCAGGCCGAGCACCAGCATGTCGCCCGCCGAGATGTACTGGCCGCCCAGCACGGTGTCCGAAGTCGCCCACCGGCCGGGGAAGTTCTGGGTGGGAGGGTCGCGCCAGAGCACCTCCTCCAGGGCGTCCGAGACGGTGAGGCGGCCACCGGTCAGGGTGGCCCGGAACCGGCGGTCGGTGAGCAGCAGGCGCAGCGTGTTGCCGGTCCAGTTGATGGTGGTCTCGTTGCCCGCCACCATCAGCACCACCAGGTGGTGCACCGCCTCCTCGTCGGAGAGCCCGGCGGGGTGCGCCAGCAGCCAGGAGGTCAGGTCGGCGGCCGGGGCCTGGCGCCGGCTGCGGACCAGGTCCAGCAGGATCGCCTGGAACTCGGCGTTGGCCCGCACCGACTTGTCGCTGCTGTCCACGAAGTGGCTGATCAGCTCGACGATGTGCGGCCCGGCCTCGGCCGGAAGGCCGATCAGCTGGGTGAAGACCATCAGCGGCAGCCGGCGCGCGTACTGGGCGATCAGGTCGGCGGTGCCGTCCGGGCCCCAGCCGTCGATCAGGGTGTCGGCGGCCGCCTCGGTCGCCTGCCGCAGCTGCCGGTGGTCGACCTGGGCCAGGGTGTCCGACACCGCCGCGCGCAGCCGGGCGTGCTCGGCACCGTCCAGGTTGAGCAGCGTCGGACGCCAGGAGGTCATCGGCAGCAGCCGGGAGTCGGCGCGCAGCCGCCCCTCGGCCGGCACCCGCCAGCGGCGCGAGTCCTTGGAGAACAGCTGCTCGTTGCGGGTCAGTTCGAGCAGCTCGGGGTAGCCGAGCACCAGCCAGGCCTCCACCCCCGGCTCCAGCTCGATCGGGGCCACCGGGCCGTACTGCGCGCGCAGCCGGGCGTACAGGCCGTGCGGGTCGTCGGCCACGGCGGCGCCGTACAGGCCGGTGACCGGGGGGGCTTGGTGCGCGGGGCAGCCGGGCGGCGGCGAGGCCGCCGCGTCCGGCTTGGGGGTGGTCATGGCTGGAGCTCCAGAACGGCGGTCGAGTGGAGGTGGTCCACGAAGTCGATCAGGACGTCGTAGGAGGCCCGGCGGTCCCGGGCGTCGCAGTGCAGGATCGGCACCTCGGGCAGCAGGTCGAGCGCCGCCCGGAGCTCCTCCTCGGGGTAACTCGGGGAATCCGGGAAGGTGTTGACGGCCACGGCGAAGGGGATCCGCTGCTGTTCCAGCTGCCCCAGCACGTCGAAGCTCTCCTCGATCCGGCGCGCGTCCACCAGTGCGATGGCGCCCAGTGCCCCGCGCGAGAGGTCCTCCCAGAGCGGCCAGAACCGCTGCTGCCCCGGGGTGCCGAACAGGTAGAGCGCCAGCCGGGGGTTGAGGGTGATCCGGCCGAAGTCCAGCGCCACCGTGGTGGTGGTCTTCTCCGGACGGCCCGTCAGGTCGTCCACGTCCGCCCCGGCGGCGGTCATGGTCTCCTCGGTGCGCAGCGGGTCGATCTCGCTGAGCGAGCCGACCAGCGTGGTCTTGCCGACCCCGAACGGGCCGGTGACCAGGATCTTCACGGCTCCCTGGACGGTGTCCGGCAGGTAGGACGGGTGTGGCTCAACGGAGTTGGCGGAGGCCAACGAGCACCTCCTCCAAGAGGGCGGTGGGCAGCAGGTCGGCCTGCGGCACGGGGGGACGGACGTGGACGGCTCCGGCGTCCCAGAGGTCGCCGATCAGCACCCGGACCACGCCCAGCGGCAGCCGCAGGTGGGCGGCGATCTCGGCCACCGAGAGCAGCTCCCGGCAGAGCGTCAGGATCCGCAGCTGCTCACGGTTCAGGCCGGGGGCGGGCTCGGTGCCGGTGGCGGCGACCAGGCTCTCCAGCGCGAGCGTGTTCCGGCTCGGCCGGCTCCGACCGCCGGTGATCACGTACGGCCGGACCGGGCCGCCGGCACTCACCGGGTGCTCCCGGCCGCCTGCTCCACCCGGGGCGGGCTGGTCAGGTGGGCCCCGATCCGCTCCACCAGCACCTGCATCTGGTACGCCACCAGCCCGGCGTCCACCGCCTCGCCGGTCACCACCGCGAGGTGCGCCCCGGCCCCGGCCGCCACCACGAAGAGGTAGCCGCCGCCGTACTCGACCACGATCTGCCGGGTCGAGCTCTGCGGGCCGCCGAAGCCCTGCGCCACGCCCCGGGCCAGCGACTGCAGGCCGGAGCAGGCGGCGGCCAGCCGCTCGGCGTCGTCGCGGTGGATCCGCTCGCTGCGGCCGATCTCCAGGCCGTCGTTGGACACCACGATGGCGTGCTGGACCTCGGGCACGTTGACGATGTCGGCGAGCAGCCAGCCGAGGTCAGGATTGGGGGTCATGGAAGTCTCCGGGGCGCTGGGGAAGTTCGGGGGAGTGGGAGAAGCCGTCCTGCTGTCGTCCGGCCGCCGAGCGGCCGCTGGCGGTGCCCGCCTGGAAGAGCGACATGAAGGCCCGGGCCTCCCGGGCGGAGCGCGGCGGCACGGGGGTGCCGCCGGTGGTGCCGCTCCTGGGAGCGGAGTCGCCGCGCCGGTTGGTGCGGCGGGGAAGGCTGCTGCCGGAGACCGGCGGGGGTTCCACCGGCTCGGGAAGCACGGCCCTGGTCTGGTGCGGCAGGGGCGTGGGCAGCGGTTCGGTGAGCAGCGCGGTCGGCAGCAGCACCACCACCCGGACCCCGCCGTACGGGGAGGGCGCCGAGCTGAGGGTGACCCGGAAGCCGTACTGCTCGGCCAGCCGGCCGACCGCCGCCAGGCCCAACTGCGGTACCTCGCCCAGCCGGGAGAGCTCCAGGGTGGAGCCTCCGGCCAGCGCGGCGGCGGCCTTCTCGACGGCGTGCTCGGCCATCCCGACGCCGCCGTCGTCGATCTCGATCACGGCGCCGTTGTGCACCGGCATCAGGGTGACGAAGACCTGGGTGCTGGGCGGCGAGTACCTGGTCGCGTTGTCCAGCAGCTCGGCCACCGCGTGGATCAGCGCCTCGGCGGCCGCGCCGATCACCGCGGTCTCGATCCGGCTGCTCACCACCACCCGCTGGAACGGCAGGATCCGCGACTGGGCGCCGCGCACCACGTCCTCCAGCGCCACCGGCTCCGGCCAGTGCCGCCCGGCCCGGGCGCCGCAGAGCACCGCCAGGGTCTGGGCCAGCCGGGCCTGTTGGGCCGCCGCGTGGTCGGCCCGCAGCAGGCCCTCCAGCAACTCCGGGTCGTCGTGGTTGCGTTCCATCTCGTCCAGCCCGGCCTGCTGGTCGTGCGCCATCACCAGGATGCGGCGGGCGACGCTCAGGAAGGCGCGCTGGGTGTTGGCGTTGAGCTCCTGCTCGCGCTGGACGGCGGCCGTCTCGGAGGTCCGCCGGGCGGCCTCCGCCCGTGCCCGCTCGTGGAGTTCGGCGTTCTCGCGCTCCTGCCGGTCCAGCGCGGTGCGCAGCGTCCGGCCGACCGCGCGGTACCGGGCGGCGGTCAGGAGGGCGAGGACGGCGACGGCTCCGAGGGCCGCCGCGATCCACTGAGTCATCGTCACGCGGCGAATTCTAGGGTGGTCATCCTACGGGCGGATGAACGGATCTGACGTTCAGTGACCTCATCGGACCGGATGGTGGGACGCCGCCGACCAGCTCTGACGCATCCGTGCAGGTCGGCGGCGGTACACCGTCAATTTTCGGTACCCACAGGTAATTTCAGTCGAGTACGGGGACCCGGTGCAGGAGCAGCAGGGCCACGTCGTCCGGCCGCGAACGCCGTTCGGTCACGTTCAGCGTGAGCAGGTCCGCCATCCGCTCCAGCCCCGCCTGCGGGGTGGCCCTGGTCGGCCCGCCGGTGCGCCGGCTCCACAGCTCCAGCCCGCCCAGCATCCGCCGCACCGAGTGGTCGTAGTCCTCCGCCCGGTCCTCGACCAGGCCGTCCGTGTACACCAGCAGGGTGTCGCCCACCCCGAGCCGACCCGTCGTCAACGGGTAGGCGGCGCCGGGCTCCACGCCCAGCGGCGGCCCGCCCGGCAGCTCCAGCTCCACGGCCCGGTGCCCCGACACCCGCACCGGCGAGGTGTGCCCGGCCCGCGCACCGGTCAGCTCCCCGGTGGCCGGATCCAGCACCAGGTACAGGCAGGTGGCGAACAGGTCGGTGTCCAGCTCGGCCAGCAGCCGGCTGGTCCGGGCCAGCGTCGCCGCCGGATCGTGCCCGTCGGTCGCGTACGCCCGCAGCCCGCTGCGCAGCTGCCCCATCACCGCGGTGGCCTCGGCGTTGTGCCCCTGCACGTCGCCGATCACCACGCCCACCCGGCCGTCCGGCAGCGGCAGCAGGTCGTACCAGTCCCCGCCGATCTGCATCCCCTCGGTGCTCGGCAGGTACCGCGCCGCCGCCACCACCCCGCGCACCCGCGGCAGGCTGCGCGGCAGCATCGCCCGCTGCAGCTCGGTCGCCCGGTGGTGGTGGGTGTCGTACAGCCGGGCCCGCTCCAGCGACTGCGCCAGGATCCCGGCGAAGGCCGAGTACATCGTCCGGTCCTCCCGGCCGAACACCCGCTCGGTGGCGAAGGTGATCAGGCAGGAGCCGACCTGCCGCCCGGAGGCCACCAGCGGCAGCACCGCCCAGGCCGCCGGAGTCAGCGGCCCCTGCGGCCGCGCACCGCCCGGCTCGCTGAACAGCGGCACCGACCGGGTCAGCGAGGACTGCATCACCCCCGCCGAGAGGTCGTGCAGCCGGCTCAGCTCGCTCCGGTACGGCCCGCCGAAGACCTCGTGCGAGATCGGCAGTAAGCGGCCCTCGTCCACCAGGTCCAGCACCAGCCCCGAGGCGCCCAGCGCCGGCCGGGCGATGTCCGTCATCGCCGTGGTCACGTCCCGCACCGTCACCGCCCGGGAGAGCGTCCTGGTCAGCGCCAGCAGCAGCGCCGAACGCGCCGCCGCCCCGGCCGACCCCTCCCCGTACGGCTGTGACCCGCACGGCTGTGACCCGTACGACTGCGCGGGCGGAGCCGCCCCCACCCGCTGACGGTCCGTCAACAGCCCCGCCACCCGCACCGGCCGCCCGTGCACGTCCAGCATCACCTCGCCGTCCTCCCGGACGTGCGTCAGCTCCCCGTCGGCCCGCACCACCCGGTACGCGAAGCGGTACGGGCCGCCCGAGGAGAGCGCCTCCGCCATCGCCGCCTGCAGGTCCGGCAGGTCCTCCGGGTGCACCAGCCCGGTGATGTCCGGCGCCGGCGCGGTGTCCGCCTCCGGCGGCGGTTCCAGCCCGAACAGCCGGTACGCCCGGGCGTCCCAACTGGTCTCGCCCGTCACCAGGTCCCGCTCGAACGCGCCCGCCCCGGCCGCCCGGGCCGCCAGCGCCAGCAGCGGCCGCCCGGCCGCCGCCGTCCCGGCCCGCACCCCCGGCGGTATGCGGTCGGCCGCCTGCACGTGGTCGATCAGGTGCGACAGCCGGTGCGCGACCGCCTCCGCGAGGGTCTCCAGCACGTCCACGTCCCGGCGCGGCACCGTCCCCCGGTGGGCCAGCGACAGCGCCAGCGAACCGATCGCCACCCCGTCCACCACCAGCGGCAGCACCGCCAGCGCCACCAGGCCGGTGCCCCGGCCGGCGTGCGTGCCCGGATAGTCCGCACCGGTCTGCTCCGGGCTCAGCAGCACCGGCTCCCGGCGCTTCAGCGCCAGCGCCGCGGGCAGCTCCGAGGCCGGGTCCACCAGGCCGTACCGCTCGTGCGCCCACTCCGGCAGGCCGTGCGAGGCCGCCAGCCGCAGCATCCCCTCGCCGTCCGTCAGGTACAGCGCCGACCCCTCGCCCGTGATCCACCCCGGGCCCTCCGACAGGATCGTCCCGAGCAGCTCGGCCGCCCCGTGCGCCCGCAGCAGCAGCCGCACGCAGCGCATCACCGTCCGCGGCCCCTGGGTACGGGCCGCCCCCTCCTCGGAGGCCAGCCACGGCTCGGTCAGGTCCATCGCAGACTCCGGCCCTTCCGCACGCGGGGTAGTGCGCCCATCCTATTTGCGCGCCCGCCCTTTCGGCGGCTCCGGCGCACCAACCCGGCCGTGCCGCGCCCGGCAGGACGGCGCCCGGCAGGGCAGCGACCCAGGGGCGCGAGGAACTGCGCGGGTCCGGAAGGCAGCCCAGCGTTGGGTCGGGGCACGTCAGCCAGTTGCACGTGGTGCCGTTCCCCCGCGCGCAGTTCCTCGCGCCCCTGCGGGGCGCTAGCCGAGGCGGCGGTGGACGACGACCACGGTGCGGTCGTCGGCGACGTCCGGGGCGACGGCGTCGAGGAGGGCGGTGGCGGGGTCGCCCACCGCGGAGCGGAGCAGCGGGGCGGCGGTGGCGAGCATCCGCCCGATCCCGTCGTCGATGTCCTCGCCGGGGACCTCGACCAGGCCGTCGCTGTAGAGCAGCAGCGAATCGCCGTGGTCGAGCTGGCCGTGCACGGGCGGGTACCGCGACCCGGCCAGGATGCCCAGCGCGGGCCCGCCGTCGGTGGCGAGCAGCCAACTGCCGCCGTTCGCCCGGTGGTAGTGGGCGGCGGGCGGGTGGCCGGCGTTGAAGAGGCGGTAGCCGCCGTGCGAGGGGTGCAGGGCCAGGTGGACGGCGGTGGCGAACTCCTCCTCCCAGTCGAGCCGGGCGAGGTAGTCGTTGGCGGTGGGCAGGAAGGCCTCCGGCGGCACCGAGCCGAGCAGCATCGCGAAGGCCCCGGAGAGGTGCATCGACCGCGCGGCGGCCCGGCTGCCCTTGCCGGAGACGTCCACCAGCACCACCTCCAGCAGGTCCTGCTCCGGCCGGTGCGAGGCGAGCAGGAAGTCCCCGGAGAAGAAGGTGCCGGAGACCGGCGCCAGCGCCTGATGGAAGCGCCAGTCGAGCAGCCGGCCCGGGAGGCGCCCGAGCGCGGTGGTCCGCTCGGAGAGTTCGAGCAGCATGGCGTCGCCCCGGGTGCCGCGGAGCCCGAGCCGGCTGCGGTGACGCGAGGTCAGCAGCACGGTCAGCGCGGAGACGATCACCACCCAGGTGGAGCCGGGGGTGAGGCCGAGCGGTTCGCGCCAGAGGAAGCAGGCGCCCAGGCCGAGCGCGACCGGGACCAGCAGGGCCAGCTGACGGCGGGTGTGGAGCAGGAAGCCGCCGAGGATCACCGGCAGCACCAGTGCGGACGGCGGGCAGCCGGTCGGGAAGACCACGGCCAGCAGGGCGAGCAGCAGGGCGAGCACCGAGAGCAGGCCGAGCGCGGCCTTCTCGGCGGACGGGTCCCCGTCCAGGAGCTGGCTGGCCCAGCGCCCGCCGGGCCCGCGCCGCAGCCGGTCCGCGAGGCGGCGGCCGATCGTGGTGACTGCGGGCACCTGACCTCCGCCGGTGGCTGACCTTCCGTCAGGCCACTCTAGGCAGGAACCCCGTGCGGCACCCGCCGGCCTGGGCCAACGGGCCTACCGGCGGCCGGACTACTGCCCGTCGCACTCGCCGTAGGACTCCTGCCGGCGGGCCGGGACGCTGCGCAGCGAGCGGATGCCGAGCGCGATGGCCAGCAGGCGGCGCCCGGTGGAGACGGTGGGCGCGGCGGCCGGGGTGCGGCCGGAGCCGGCGAGGGGGGTGCGCTGCGCCGGGACCAGCCCGGTGGCGGGCCGGGCGGCGGGCGTGGTCTGCGTCATGCGCACGTCCTTCGGACTGGTGTCGGTACGGGTACGTACCGGAAGGCTGTCAGTGTCACCCGGCCTCGGCGACGGTTCGGTATCGAAAACCACCCGAACGGATACCGTTCCCGTGAACTGGTATCTAACCCCCCGTCGGCCAGTTCCGCAGCCCCTCGACCACTACCCCGATCAGCCGCTCCCGAGTCACCGTCAGTTCGGCGCTCAGCCGGAACGCTCCGGCGGCGGCCAGCGAGGCGAAGCCGTGCGCCGTCGAACGGACCGCGCGGGCGGCGTGCACCGCCTCCTCGCCGGTCAGCCCGTAGCCGTCCAGGACGGTGAGGATCACGCCGACCAGGCGGGCGGCCGCGGCGGTGAGTTCGGGGTCGTCCTGGGGGGCCTGCGGGAGGGCGGCGTAGCGGCGCGGGTACCGGTCGGCGTAGTCGAGGTAGGCGCCGAGCAGCGCGGTGGCGGCCGAGTCCCGGCCGAGCCCCCGGACCGCCGCGGCCAGCCGCTCGGCCAGCTCCTCGGTGACCCGGACGGCGACCAGCCGGCGCAGCTCGGCCAGGCCGCCGGGGACGTGCTTGTAGAGCGAGGGGGTGGCGACGCCCGCGCGGGCGGCGACCGAGGCGAGGGTGAGGGCGTCGGGCCCCTGGGCGTCGATCAGCTCCACGGCGTGGTCCACCACGCCGGCGGGGGTGAGTCCGACCCTGGGCATCAGCGAACCTCGTGCAGGAAGGGGAGCAGGGCGTCGGCGGTGGCCTGCGGGTACTCCGCCATCGGGTAGTGCCCGGCACCGTCGATCATCACCTTACGGGCCGTCAGGGCCGCCGTCTGGCGGTCGGCCACCGCCTCCGGGTCCGGGAAGTCCGGGTCCTGGCCGCCCATCAGGACGAGTGCGGGGCAGCGGACCCCCGCCGTCCAGCCCACGGGGGAGGAGTCGCCGGTGACGTAGCCCCGGGTGGCCTTCTTGCGGCCGGGGGTGCGCAGGGCGGCGACCGAGGCCGCCTTGTACGCGGCGAAGTCGGCGGGCTTGGCGCCCGGGTAGGCCTTGTCCAGGTAGAGGCCCCAGAAGGCGGGGACGTGCACCAGGGCCAGGCCCAAGGCCTTGAGCAGGGCGCGCTGGGCGGCCGTCGGCGGCAGGTTCTCCACGAAGGCGTCGATCAGGGCGATCCCGGCGATCCGCTCCGGGGCGTCGGCGGCGGCCCTGACCACGGTGGCGCCGGTGTAGGAGTTCCCGGCCAGCGCGGCGCGCTCGACGCCGAGGTGGTCGAGCAGGGCCAGCACGTCGCCGGCCAGGGCGGCGGGGGAGTAGTCGTCCCAGTCGACCGAGGACTCGCCGAAGCCGCGCAGGTCGAGGGTGATCACCCGGTGGCCGGCCGCGGCCAGCAGCGGGCGCAGGTACCGGTAGACCGTGCGGGAGTCGAGCATGCCGGGGAGCAGGACCACCGGCAGGCCGGTGCCCGGGGTGTCGTCGTAGGCCAGCCGGCCGCCGGGGAGGTCGAGGTACCGGGTCTCGGGGTGCGTCAGCGTCGTCATGCCTCAAAGCTAAGGCTAATAGCCTTAGCCGTCAATGGGCACGGCGGTGCTAGCGTGCGGACCGGAGAAGTCCGAATGCGGAAGGGGCGTCATGCCGTTCATCAACGTCAAGCAGCTGTCCGGCCGGAGCGAGGAGCAGCGGGCGGAGATCGCCCGCGAGCTCACCGCGACCTACGCCCGGATCACCGGCGTGAGTCCGGAGAACATCTGGGTGGCGATCGAGGAGGTCCCGGCCGAGAACTGGTCCTCGGGCGGCGAGACCTTCGCGGCCAAGCGCGCCAAGGGCTGACGGCCGGTCAGGCGGGGGAGTCCGGTCGGGGGGCCGGCCGGGGAGGTCAGGGCGCGTCCACCCGGAACGGGTCGTGCTCGGCGAGGAGCTTCTCCAGCCGGGCCTGGTCGACCCGGGTGGTGATCTCCCCCTCCTCCTGGCGGTCCCGGATCACCTTCGCGAGGGTGAATGCCGAGGTGATCTCCCAGAGCAGGCCGACCGCGAGGAACGCCCGCATCCAGGCGTTCACCGGCAGGTACAGGACACCCAGGGCGAGGGCGGCGGTGGCCAGCGCGAAGGAGAGCACGGCCTGGGCGTAGTAGGCGTTGGTGGTCCGGGGCTGGGTGGCTGCGGTCATGCTCCCAGGATGGCCAACTCCCTTGCGCCGCACCTGAGTACGGGTGCTCAATCCCGGCCGGTGCGGGGGGCTGAGTACCCGGCCCGGCGGCCCCGGCCCGCGGTGTGCCGGAAAGAGATGGACTGCACCACTCAAGGCGCTTGGAATCATGGGCTCCTAGGATTAACGTTTGATAACGCAGCGCGGTCGGCAACGCCGTACCCGAACGGCACCGTGCGCCGTCGCCTAATCCCACGGCCCTCCCACGGGAGGGTCAGGGAGCCGGGGAACCACGTTCCTTGGGGTGAATCGGCCGGGCACCACCCGGCCGTAGGAGACCTTCCTGCTCCGAACCCGTCAGCTAACCCGGTAGGCGCGAAGGAAGGAAAGGAGCGCGCCTCCGTGGCGTCGACGCACACCCAGGCACACCCCCGGCACGACGGCAACGGCACCACCCAGCTGCTCGACCACCCCCTCCCGCAGGAGGCGGCCCGGCATCGGATGCCCCGTCAGACCCGCTCCTCCGGCCCGCTGCTCGGCGTCACCGCCATGGCCGCCTCGCTCGGCGCCACCGGCCTCGCGACCGCCGTCCCGGCCGCCGCCGCTCCCGCCCCGCCCGCCGTCGCCACCGCCGACCAGGCCGACGCGGACCGCACCGACGGGGAGCGTCCGCTCTCCGCCGACCCCGGGCTGGCCCTCGCCGCCCGCATCCAGCAGCAGGCCGACGGCCAGCGCACCACCGCGGAGGAGACGGCCCGGCTGGCCGCCGCGCAGGAGGCCGAGGCCAAGCGCAGCGCCCAGGCCGAGGAGCTCGCCGCCGCCGAGGCCGCCGCCGCGAAGGCGGCCCGGGCGGCCGACTTCACCCTCCCCACCAGCGGGTACCAGCTCACCGCGCACTACGGGCAGTCCGGCTCCTACTGGTCCCACCTGCACACCGGCCTGGACTTCGCCGCCGCCACCGGCACCCCCGTGGTCGCCGTCGCCGGAGGCACCGTCAGTTCGGCCGGCTGGTCCGGCGCGTACGGCTACCGGGTGATCCAGACCCTGCCCGACGGCACCGAGCTCTGGTACTGCCACCTCTCCTCGATCACCGTCGCCTCCGGCCAGGTCGCCCCCGGCACCGTGCTCGGCAAGGTCGGCGCCACCGGCAACGTCACCGGCCCCCACCTCCACCTCGAGGTCCGCCCCGCCGGCGCCACCCCGGTCGACCCGCTGACCTGGCTCCAGGCCCACGGCCTCAACCCCTGACACCCCGTCGGGCCCGCCGCCTCCCCGGCCGCGGGCCCGGTCCGTCAGCCCCGGTCCGGTCAGTCCTGCTCCTGCTCCTCGTACCCCTGGGCCGTCAGGTACGCCTCGATCTCCTCGTGCCCCGGCTCCGGAGCCAGGTCCGGGTACTCGTGCACCAGCAGGGCGGCCAGCCCCGGCACCGTCCACTCGCCGCACAGGCGCAGCGCCTCCTCGGCCACCGCCGCCTCGAACGCGTCGAAGTCCCCCGAGAGTTCCTCGGGCATCGGCAGCCCGAGCGCGTTCAGCCCCGCGAGGTTCCGGTAGGAGCGCTGCATCAGCCGGTTCTCCAGCAGCATCCGCGCCCCGTCCGTCGCCATCCCGACGGAGATCACCCGGGTCGGCCCCCACCCGCCGTCCGAGCCGACCTCGTCCAGCCCGGCCAGGGCCCCGTACGCCTCGGCCCGCTGCTCCGGCGTCAGCTCGCGGAACCCGTCCAACCAGGCCCGCACCGCGCCCTCGTCCGCCGTGTCCACCCCGTCCGCCCGCAGCAGCAGCGCGTACAGCCGCGGCCAGGTCACCAGGTGCGGCTGGCGCAGCAGGCCGCAGAGCAGCTCGCCCTGCCACTCGGCCTCCGCGTGCAGCTTCTCCTGCCGCTTGGCGTTCAGCCGCTTGGTGGCCCGCTGATGGTCGATCAGCAGCTCGACCGCCCTGCCGTACGCCTCCGGCTCGGACTCCGGCTGGACGTACAGGTAGAGCCGCTCGTACAGCAGTTGTTCCAGCACCGCGGAGGTCAGCTCGGGGAAGCCGTCGTGCATCCGGCCGTCGCCCAGCTCCAGCAGGGTGAGCACGGTCTGCAGCGCGGGCTCCGGCACCGGCGGCCGGCCCTGTTCGGCGGCCCAGTCGACCAGGTCGCCGGCGCGGGTACGGGGGCTGAGCAGGAGGTCCTCGTGGTTCACCCTCGTACGGTATCCGGTGACGGACCGTCGGGACGCCGGGGCGCCGGGCCGCCGCCCCGCGTAGGGTCGTGAGGCATGACCCCCGTCCGGCTCACCGGCCCCCGGCTCGCCCTGCGCGAACTGCACGGCACGCCCGAGGAGGCGGCCGCGCTGCACGCCGTCTACGGCGACCCCGAGACCGTCCGCCACCTCGCCTTCGAACCGGCCGACCTCGACACCTGCGCCGACCAGCTGGCCCTCGCCCTCGACCTGTCCGAGGAACACCCCCGCACCGGCTACCGACTGGCCGTCACCCGCCACGCCGACGGCCCCCCGGAGACCGCCCCGCTGATCGGCAGCGCCGTCCTCACCGTGGAGTCCGCCCACGCCGCCTCGATCGGCTACGCGCTGCGCCGCGACACCTGGGGCCGCGGCCACGGCGGCGAGGTCACCGAGCTGCTCTGCACCCTGGCCTTCCGCACCCTCGGACTCGCCCGCCTGGCCGCCCGGGTCGACCCCGCCAACACCGCCTCCGCCCGGCTCCTCCTGCGGGCCGGCTTCCGCCTGGAGGGCCGCGTCCGCCGGGACCTGAGGGTCGGCGGCCGCTGGTGCGACTCCGACCAGTACTCCCTCCTCGACGACGAGTGGCCCGGCCCCGTCCCCGCCCGGGGGTAGGGAGAACCCCACCCCCCACGCACCGGCGGACCTCATTCCGCCGCCCCGCACCGCCCTGCGACCGTAGGAGCGTGAGCCAGGAGCGGCAGGAAGCGGACGAGGAGCCGGTGATGACCAGTCAGACCCACACCTACGCGGCGCGGTACGGCGGCCGGACGGACGGCCCGGCCCGCCCCGGCTTCTGGCGGGCGCCGTTCAGTGCCGTCCCCTACCGCGAACTGGGCTTCCTGCTCACCGCGCTCCCGCTCGCGGTCCTCGGCTTCGCCTTCACCGTGGCCCTGTTCTCCGCCGGCCTGGGCCTCCTGGTCACCGTCCTCGGCCTCCCGGTCCTGGCCGCCCTCACCGCCGGCGGCCGCGGCTTCGCCGCGCTGGAGCGGCACCGCGCCCGCACCCTCCTCGACACCGAGGTCGGCGACCCGGAGCCGGTCCGCCGGAGCCGCCCCGGCTTCTGGGGCGGCGTCACCGCCCGCCTCTCCGACGGCCTCGGCTGGCGGGCCGCGCTCTACCAGTTCCTGATGCTGCCCTGGTCGATCGTCGCCTTCGTGCTCCCGGTGGTCACCCTCACCGTCGGCTGGGTCCTCGCCGCCTTCCCCGCCTACCAGTGGGTCTTCGCCCGCTACACCGACTGGCCCGGCTACCAGCTCTACGACTTCACCACCGACGCCGGGGTCCACCACGAGTACTACCTGACCTCCAACTGGCAGATCCTCGGCGTCTCCTTCCTCGGCTTCGTCTTCGTCTTCCTCACCCCGCCCCTGGTCCGCGGCCTCACCAACATCTCCCGCCTCGCCATCCGCACCCTCTGCAGGTGAAGCGCCTCCGCAGGACGCGCGCCCAGGGGCGCGAGGAACTGCGCGAATCGGAGGCATCCCACCGCAAGATCGGGGCAGACGACCCAGTTGCACGTGCTGCCGTGCACGCCCACCCCCACCGTGCTCCGATGACCAGATGAGCACCCTCGTCACCTCCCGCCCCCTCGACGAGTACTGCGCCCTGTTCGGCCTCACCCGCTCCGCGCTCGCCGCCCTCCCGGGCCCGCTCCTGGACTGCCCCGGCGGCACGGCCGGCCTCGCGGCCGAGGCCCGCGCCCTCGGCGTCACCGTCATCGCCGCCGACCCGGTCTACACCGCCACCCCGCCCCAACTGGCCGCCCTCGCCCGGGCCGCCCGCACCCGGATGGCCGACCGGATGGTGACCGCCCCCGAGCTCTACCCCTCGCCCCGGGCCCGCCCGACGGAGCGTTACCTGCGCAGCTGGGACCGGGCCCACGCCCTCTTCACCGCCGACCGCGCTGCCCACCCCGAGCGCTACGTGGCCGCCGCGCTGCCCCGGCTCCCCTTCGCCGACGGCAGCTTCGCGCTCAGCCTGAGCTCCTACCTGCTCTTCGCCTACCCCGAACTCTTCCCGCCCGAGCGGCAGTTGGCGGCCCTGCTGGAACTGGTCCGGGTCACCGCCCCGGAGGGCGAGGTCCGCGTCTTCCCGCTGCACGACGGAGCCGCCCGCCCCTGCCCGCACCTCCCCGCACTCCGGGCCCGCCTGGGCGAACACCGGATCGGCACCGAGGTGCGCCGATTCCCCCGCCCCGAGGACGGCCGCACCCGGCGGGTGCTCATTCTCCGCCGGGCCGACCACCGCCGACGCTCGGCCGCTCCGCCCCGTCCGTGACCGCGTCCCCGCCGCTCGCCTGCGACGGCAGGGACGGCACGGACGGCACCGCCGGCAGCACCGGATCCGCGAGCACCTCCGACGCCGCCGCAGCCGCGGCAGCCGCCACCTCCGAGGCCTCCGGCGCCTCCGGTACGGCCGCTCCGGGCACCGCCGCCTCCACCGTGAGCAGCTTCAGGATCTGCCCCGCCACCACCCGCCGCCGCGAATCCGGCGGCACCGCACGGTCGTTGCGCATCTTGTTCTCCACCGCGAACCGCAGCTCCCGCTGCTGCTCCGGCGCCAACCCGCCGTGCTCCACCGCCGCCTTGGCCGCCAGCAGGGCCTGGAGCAGCACGAACGGCGGCAGCTCGCTGCTCACCGCCCGCAGGATCAGGTGGTAGTTCTCCGGGTCCGGGTCGCCCTGGAGCAGGGCCAGCGCCTGGACCTGGAGGCCCTCGGTCTGGGTGGCGAAGAGCTTCTCCACCTCGGCGGTGGTGAAGTTCAGCTCCCGGGCCCGGGCGCGGGTCTGCCGGACCGAGTCGTCCAGGGTCTGCCGGTCGGCGGTGGAGAGCGCCTTGGCCAGCCGCAGGCGGGTCAGCAGCCAGCCGGAGAGGAAGCCGATCACCGTGAAGTACACCGTCAGCGCCGCCGCGAAGGCCGGGGCGCCGGGGCCGTTGCCGACCACCGGGGCCAGCGCGTGGCCGAGCTCGCGGAGCAGGCCCGGCAGCGAGCCGATCTGGGTCAGCCCGGCACCCAGCAGGATCTTGGTCAGCCAGTCGGAGACCTGCTCCAGATTGGTGTTGGGCGAGTAACTGCCCGTCGAGGTGGCGCTCATGTCGTCCGGCCGGGACGCCGCCCCGCTGGTCAGCAGCCTCGGGATGCCGAACAGGAAGCCCACCCCGGCCCCCGCCACCGCGAAGGCCGCGGCCACCACCAGCCCGCCGCCGAGGGCCCCGGCCCAGTCCGTCGAGGTCGAGGCGTAGAGCACCAGCCCGAGCAGTCCGGCCCCCACCACGGAGCCCATCCCGACCTTCGCCACGCCGTCCTTGTGCAGGTCCACCGCGCCCACCCCTCCCGAAGTCGCTGCGACTGTAGCGGACCGCCCACCGCCTGGGCAGGGCGTGCACGACCTCTGGCAGGTCGCGTCGGACCGCGCGTCGCGCCGGGCCGGCACCGCCCGCGGGAACGCAGACGGCCCGTGGGCTGCTCCTCGCCGACCGCCCCGGTGGGGGACGGACCGGTGAGGCACCGGGGATGTACCGGTGAGCACCACGGGCCGGGTGACTGCTGGGAATTCGCCTGCCGCCGGAGGTCGTACGCCCTCGGGTCCTGCGCAGGCAGGGGCGGCTCTAGCGAGCAGCCACCTCACGCATCCTGAAAGAACTCAACTCAGGATCACCTCCTTTCAGTGTGCGGCCACTGTAGGCAGGAGGGTCCGGAGCGCACAACGGGTTTTTCGCCGGGAACGGCGGAAGGCCCGGCAGACGATGTCTGCCGGGCCTTCCGTGCTACTGAGTAGCGGGGACAGGATTTGAACCTGCGACCTCTGGGTTATGAGCCCAGCGAGCTACCGAGCTGCTCCACCCCGCGTCGGTGAACCCAACAGTACGTGAGAGCTGCGCAGAAGCAAAATCGGTTATCCGGCGGCGGCCGGCAGCTCCCGGTGCCGGCCGGTCCTGGCCCGGGTGCGGGCCCACAGCGCGAAGCAGACCAGCGCGGCGAAGCAGGGCACCATCAGCAGCCCGTACACCAGCAGGAAGCCCCGGGTGCCCTCGCCCGCCGCCGCGTTCCAGGCGCCGTGCAGCGACATCGAGAGCAGCAGGCCCACCGGGGCGGCCAGCCGGGCCGCCCAGCGGCGGCCGGTGGTCAGGGCGATGGCGATGCCCAGCCCGGTCAGCGCGGTGAACAGCGGGTGGGCGAAGGGGGAGAGCAGGCCGCGCAGCACGAAGGTGTGCACGGTGGAGTCGTAGTCCCGCAGGCTCGGTTCGGCGCCCAGGCCGATGCTGTCCAGCCGGTCCTGCTGGTCGTCGGTGAAGGCCCGGCCCAGGTAGAGGGCGTTCTCGGTGAAGGCGAAGCCGCAGGCCGTCACCCCGCCCAGCACCACCCCGGCGGCCAGCGTGCGCGGGCTGGACCGGGCCCGCCGCCGCGCCGGGGTCCGCACCGGACGGCGGAAGTAGGCCGGCCGCAGCCGGGGCCGGAACTCGGGCCGCCGGTACGGGCGCAGCACCCGGACCACCCGGGCCACCCGCCGGGCGGGCAGGTGGGTCCGCCGGGCCAGCACCGCGCAGGTCCGCTCCACGTGGCAGCGCAGCCGCCTGCGCACCGGCAGCAGCAGCATCGCCAGCGCCGCGCCCTTGGCCGCCTCCTCGATCAACGGGGTGGCCACGTCGGCCAGCAGGGTCTCGCCCCGGACGCTGCCCTGACGGGCGATCAGGAAGTCCCCGGCCCAGCCGTTGGCCAGCAGCGCCACCGTGGTGGCCGCACAGGCACCCCAGGCCAGGCAGAACAGGGTGTGCCGCAGCGGCACCCGCGCGGTCTGGTTGAGCCAGGCCAGTGCCCCCAGCACGAAGGGCAGCGGCAGCAGCGCCAGCCCCAGCCCGACCAGCAGCCCGGTGGTCCCGGTCTGCCGGTGCACCAGCCGCAGGATCAGCACCCCGCACCCGGCCAGCGCGAACGCGGCCAGGGCCGAGGAGAGCGCCGGGTAGCGCAGCGCCCGGGCCCGTCGCAGCAGCTGCTCGGCCCGCACGTAGGGGTACCAGGGCAACAGCAGGCCGACCCGCCGCACCCGGGGCCCCGGGATGGTCGCGGGGCCGGCGGTGGACGGGAGCGGATCGGCGGTGGCGGCGCTGCCCCCGGCCGGAGCCGCGGGCCGGGGCGGGCCGCCACTGGGCGGACTGCTCACCCGGCACAGGGTAGGGGAACCACCCACCGCTCGGGGAGGGCTCCGGGCAAACCGGGCATCCGAGGCGGAGCGCCGTGATACGGCGTCAGGCCCCCGTCGCCCCGGGGCTCAGCGGCGGCGGAACAGCAGGTCGTGCACCACGTGGCCCTTGGCGATCCCGGCCCGCTCGAACTTGGTCACCGGCCGCCACTCGGGCCGCGGCGCGTAGCCGGGCACCGAACCCGCCGGGTGCTCCGCCGGCTCCAGCCAGCCGGTCCCGTCGCCCTCCGGGTGCAGGTTCTCCAGCTCGGGCGAGGCCGACAGCACGGCCAGCATCTGCTCGGCGTACGGCTCCCAGTCGGTGGCGCAGTGCACCAGCGCACCCGGCGCCAGCCGCGGCAGGACCAGCTCCAGGAAGGACTGCTGCACCAGGCGGCGCTTGTGGTGCTTCGGCTTCGGCCACGGGTCGGCGAAGTACACCCGCAGACCGGCCAGCGAGGCGTCCGGCAGCATGTCGCGCAGCAGGATCACCGCGTCGCCGGCCGCCAGGCGGACGTTCTGCGAACCGTTGCGCTCCAGCAGCTGCAGCAGGTTCCCGTGGCCCGGGGTGTGCACGTCGGCCGCCAGGATCCCCGTGCCCGGATCGGCGGCGGCCATCGCGGCCGTGGTCTCGCCCATCCCGAAGCCGATCTCCAGGGTGACCGGCAGCCCGCCGAACAGCTCCCGCAGGTCCAGCGGAGTCCCGTCGATCGCCAGCCCGTACCGCTCCCAGCCGCGGTCCAGCGCCCCCGCCTGCGCGGGGGTCATCCGGCCCCGGCGGGGCTGGAAGCTGCGGATGCGGTGTTCGCGGTGCTGCTCCTCGGTGGCCCGGTGCGGGTACATCGGCGCGGGGTAGCCGGCCGGGGCGGCCGACAGGCGCGCGGACGGGGAGCTCTGGGGTGCGGGGGCGGTGGCAGTCACAATCACCCGAGTCTAGGACAACGCTCGCCCGAGCCGGAGGGGCGGGGAAATTGGTCACACCGGGGGCGCGAGGAACTGCGCGAACCGGAAGGCGGCCCAGTGTGAGGTCGGGGCAGGTGAGCCAGTCGCAGCACGTGCCGTTCCCCCGCGCGCAGTTCCCCGCGCCCCCGGTGGAACCACCTACGGCAGGGCGGCGAGTGCCCGTGCGGCGATTTCGCGGCCGATCGGGAGCGAAGCGGTCGCCGCGGGCGAGGGTGCGTTGAGGACGTGGACGGTGCGGCCGGAGCCGGCGAAGGCGAAGTCGTCGAGGAGGGTGCCGTCCGGGGCGACGGCCTGGGCGCGGACGCCGGCGGTGGCGGGGACCAGGTCGGCGGCGGTGACGGCGGGGAGCAGCCGCTGGACGGCGGTGGTGAAGGCCTTCTTGGAGAGCGAGCGGTGCAGTTCGCCGAGCTCGTAGCGCCAGTGCCGCCGGGCGATCTTCCAGGTGCCGGGGAAGCGGGCCGTCTCGGCCAGGTCGGGGAGGCTGACGGTGCGCCAGTCGTAGCCCTCGCGGGCCAGTGCCGGTACCGCGTTCGGGCCGACGTGGACGTCGCCGTGGACGCCCCGGGTGAGGTGGACGCCGAGGAACGGGAAGGCCGGGTCCGGCACCGGGTAGACCAGGCCCCGCACCAACGACCGGCGCTGCTCGGTGAGTTCGTAGTACTCGCCGCGGAAGGGGACGATCCGCACGCCCGGCTCGTCCCCGGCCAGCCGGGCGATCCGGTCGCTGTGCAGGCCGGCGCAGTTGACCAGCACCTCGCAGTGCAGCTCGCGGCCGCCCGCGTGCAGGGTGAGGCCGTCGGCCCGGCGGTGCACCAGGGTGAGCGGGGTGGAGGTGAGCAGCTCGGCCCCGCCCTTGGCGGCCAGTTCGGCGTAGCGGCGGGCCACCGCAGGGAAGTCGCAGATGCCGGTGGTGCCGATGTGCAGGCCGGCCAGGCCGGTGACCTCGGGCTCGTGCTCCGCGATGCCGGCCCGGTCGAGCTCGGCGACGGGGATGCCGTTGGCCCGGCCGCGTTCGGCCAGGGCGGCCAGCCGGGGGAGTTCGTCGGCCCGGGTGGCCACGATCAGCTTGCCGGTGACCTCGTGCGCGATGCCCTGCTCGCGGCAGAACTCCACCATCGCGCTCGCGCCCTCGGTGGCGTACCTCGCCTTCAGGGAGCCGGGCTTGTAGTAGACGCCGCTGTGGATGACCCCGCTGTTGCGCCCGGTCTGGTGGGCGGCGAACTCCGGCTCCTTCTCCAGCAGCGCGACCCGCACGCCCGGCCGCGCCGCGGTCAGCGCGTACGCGGTGGAGAGCCCGACGATCCCCCCGCCCACCACCACGACGTCGTACTTCTCGCCCATGAACCCGCCCCTCGGTCCCGCATCCCAGCCGACGAGCAGTCAACCTAGTGCCTGCCCCGGCGGAGTGTGCCCCGTCGGGCAAACCCCGCCGGGGGCGGGCACTACTCCCAGGGCCAGCCCGTGTCCCGGCCTCGCTCCAAGAGCGGGATCAGGCCGAAGGCGGCGTCCGAGAGGCCGCCGAAGACGTGCCGGGCGCCGCCGCCGGACGGGGCGTAGCCGGTGGCGTACCCGGCCAGGTTCCAGGTGTAGACCGGGACTTCGGCGGGCACGGCGGCGAGCACGTCGCCGCGGGCGGCCTGCTCGTCCGTCAGGATCACCACCCGGTCGTGGCCCCGGTAGTTGTCCCGGACGGCCGCGGCGGTCTCGGTGCCGCCCAGCCAGCCGAAGCGGTCCATGATCCGGAGCACCTCCTCGCCGGGAGCGTGCTCGACCCGCTGGTGGCCGGAGCCGAACTCGACCAGGTCGGCCCGCTCGGCGCGGAGCGTCAGGGCGGTGCCGAACAGCGCGGCGGAGTCGGCCCGGTTGAGCTCGGTGCGTTCGCTGAGCCGGTCGAACATCGAGCCCGAGCGGTCCACCAGGACCAGCGTCCGGCCGGGCAGCGCGGGGACGTTGGCCAGCGAGTGGCCGAGCGCGGTCTCCAGCGCGGTGCCCCAGCGGGACTTGGCGGCGTGCCGGTACGCGGCCAGGTAGCGGAACGGGAACTGCCGGGAGCGCCGCACCTCCTCCGGGTCGGAGATCCGCCGGGCCACCTCGGCGGCGGCCTGCTCGCCGATGCCCGCCCGGTCGAAGTTGCGCAGGTTGCGGACCAGCGCCATCGGGCCCATGGACGGGATGACGGCCTCCCAGACCGCCGCGTCCAGCGGGCCCTGCAGCCAGCCGGCCAGCGACTCCCAGGTCATCCCGGCCGCGGCCAGCCGCTCCGCCCCGCCGGGGGCGGTCACCAGGGCGCGCCGCTGCTCCACCGGTACCCGCGTCAACTCGTCGTGGGCACACAGCAGTTCGATCCCGGCGGGCGGCTCGGCGCTCTCCGGGTGGTGCCGGCGGTCCAGCGCGTAGCGGAACAGCTCGGACTGACCCGGCCGCTGCGGGTCGGGCACGGGGTGGGTCAACTCCAGCACGTCGCCGAAGCGGTAGCCCTTGGCCGCGGTGTCGTACTTGAGCAGGGCCGGGGCGGTGTAGAGGCGGCGGACGGCGTCGGCCACGCCGCGCTTCAGCGGCTTGGGCAGGGCCCGGCTGTAGCGGGAGGTCCAGTACGCCAGCAGCTCGCCCGGCTCGTCCGCCCGGCGCAGCACGGTCTCGACCACCTGCCGGGAGAAGCCGGGCGCCCCGGCGTCGAGGCGGGCCCGGGTGAACTCGGCGGCGCCGACCAGGGCGGCGGTGCGCAGTCCGGCCCCGTACCGCAGCCAGCGGAGCAGGGCCAGGGTCCACTCCGGATCGCTGACCGCCAGCCGGCGGACCAGCAGCGAGTAGCGGTCGTCCCGGTCGGCGGCCTGCTCGTAGAACGAGCGCTGGCCGACCAGGTTGGCCACCGCGAGCAGGAAGAGCTCGGAGCGGGCGTCCCGGAGGTGCCCGGTGCCGCCGTTGTGATTGGTCGTCACCTGCCCCGTGCCGGTCACCGCCGAAGCCGGACCGCGGCGCGGCACCGAGGGCCGCCGGAGGTTGAACCGGGACATGCTGGACATCCTCACTCGCTCGGAGACGGAAACACCTCGGGGCGCCCGGTGCGGGCACCCCGAGGTGACGAGAGCGTCCAGAGGACAAGAGCGGCGGAGGCGTTGCTGTTGCTCTCCCGAACTGAGCTACACCGCCGGAGCGGCAGCGGGATTCGAACCCGCGACCCACAGAGCCGAAGTAGCCCCCACCTGCGCACCTGGACGAGGACGAGACTAACCGGGCGGCGCGGGAGGGGGCACGTGGATTTACGCCGGGGCGACCAGCATCAGGCGGGCCCGTTCGGTGAGTTCGCGGACCCGGCGTTCCTCCTGGTGCGGCTCCAGGCGGCGGAGCAGCTCCAGCACGTACTCCCGGCTGCGCTGGGAGGAGATCCGGCCGGCCACGTCCACCGCCCGTTCGCCGGCGGCCACCGCCGCGTCCAGGTCGCCGGCCTCGGCCTCGGCCATCGCGGAGACGATCAGGCGTAAGCCGTGCGAGCGGACGAACCCCTCGGTCGGCCGGGCCAGCGCCTCGCGGGTGAACTGACGGACCTTCGACAGCTCGCCCAGGTCCCGGAAGCACTCGGCGGCGTCGGCGGCCAGCCGGTCGTAGGCGTAGAAGTCGATCCAGGCCGGATCGGAGTCGCCCGCCCGCGCGCGCTCCAGGGCGCTCTCGGCGGCGGAGAGCGCCCCCGCGCAGGCGGCGGCGTTCCCGTTCCGGGCGTGCGCGCGGGCCTCCACCAGGTGGAAGAAGCTCATGGTGCGCGCGGTGGCCAGCCCCCGGTTGCGCTCCAGCGCGGCCTGGGCGAGGTCGACCGCCTCCTCCGCGAAGCCGCGGTAGCAGGCCTGCAGGCTCATCGAGGCCAGCACGTAGCCGCCCAGCGGCACGTCGGCGGCGGCCCGGGCCAGCCGCAGGGCCTGGATGTAGTACCGCTGGGCCGCCTCGTGCTGCCCGGTGTCGAAGGCCATCCACCCGGCCAGCCGGGTCAGTTCGGCCGTCGCGCCGAACAGCGCCCGGCCCACCGCGTCGCTGTACGAGCCGAGCAGCAGCGGCGCCGCCTCCACCCGCAGGCACTCCGGCACCATCGAGGAACGCCAGTCCCCGCCGCCGTACTTGGAGTCCCAGCGCCGGGCCTCCTGGGCCGCCTCGCGCAGCTTGGCCGCGTCCGAGTGCCCCACCCGGTACCCGCTCGGGTCGGCCACCCCGGCCTCCCGGGCGACCGAACCGTCGGCCGGGGTGATCAGCCACCGGGAGACCGGCGTCGCGTACGCCGAGACCGAGAAGGTCCCGGCGAGGCTGTCGCTCCACCGCCCGCCGCCGGGGCCCCGGCGCAGCTCCAGGTCCACCCGCCACAGGTCGGTCGCCGACCGCACCGCCTCCGGCACGTCGCGCGGGAACGCCAGGCCGAGCTCCGGCGCCGGGTCGGTGTCGCCCAGCCCGATCTCGTCCAGCGGCACCGGGCGGCCCAGCTTGGAGCCGATCGCGGTGGCGATCAGGTGCGGCACCGGCCCCTGCGGGATCATGCCCTTGCTGACCCAGCGGGCCACCGAGGTCTTGTCGTAACGGAGCGTCAGACCCCGCTGCGCGCCCAGGTCGTTGACCCTCCTGGCCAGGCCGGCGTTGCTGATCTGGGCGACGGTGAGGAGCGTGCCGAGCCGCTCGTTCGGCCCTCGTGAACTGGCGGTCATGGTGGCGGCGGCACCCCCTGGCGCGGTGCGGCGGGTCTGCGGAGTGAGCGCGCCCGTGCACGGTGGCTTGATCGTGAACGGCGCGGAGGCCGTGGGTGGGTGGCGGACGGGGTGGCGTGCCCGCCGACGGCGTCCGGCGCGAGCCACTGCTTGCACCACCTAGCGTAGTCGTCCGGGTTCCGAGGGTTAAGAGTCCGGATTCCGGATGGCGGGATCGTGTGCCGCTCTACGGGTCGCGCGGGGGGTGGTGCGCGGGCGCCGCAGCCTCCACGGGGTCGTGCCGGACGGGCGTGCTCCGGTCCGGTGCAGACGTGCGCCCGGCTGTGCCCCCTGGCCCGATGGGCTGGTCGGCGATTCGCTGGGGGCTGTGGGTCGGCCCGTCGTCGAGGACCCGGCGGGCCGGGGGACACCTCCGCCGACATCCCCGCGGGCGGGGGTGGGGTCCGGGAGGGCATGCGGATGCCCTCCCGGGCGGGGTGACGCATTTCGGCCATTCCGCGATGCCCACGTCAACGGACGGCCCGGGCCCCGGAGGGGAAGGCCCGGTCCGTCCGCGCGGCCCGGTGGCCCGGAGGGCCATCAGGGGCGCGGGGAACTGCGCGCTGGGGAACGGCACCACGTGCAACTGGCTCGCCTGCCCCGATCTGGCGCTGGCCCGCCTTCCGTACTCGCGCAGTTCCTCGCGCCCCTGGGGCCTTCGGCCCCGAGGCGCCGCCGGGCCGCGTTCCTGACGGTCCGTCTACTGCCGCAAGTCCCGTGATCCCGTGGGGAGATGGTGGCACGATGGCCTCCGGAGGCTTCGGGCTGGCGGGAGGCGCGATGCGGTGGCTCACGGGATGGTGCGGGAGCTCGCCCGGGCCGGGGCTCGGAGAGGTGCGACCGATCGCCGCCACCGTGCTCTGGCCCGGCGTCAGTCCGCTCTGGGCGGTGGGTGACTGGCGCCCGGACGAGATCCGGCTGGTGACGCTGCGCCCCGGGGCCCCGGCCGTGGTCACCACCGGCCCGCCGCCCGCCGACCCCGCGGCGGAGCCGCCCGGCACCGTCCGCCTCGCCGTCCTCGGCCGCTGCGGTGCCTCCGACGCCGAGCTCGCCGCCGGCCTCGCCACCGCCCGCGGCGGCGCCGTCCACCACCTCACCACCTGGCCCGGCAGCTACACGGCGGTGCTCCGCACCGGCCCCCGGTCCACCGTGCTGCTCACCGACCTGGCGGGCGTCCTGCCGGTCTTCCACACTCCGTACGAGGGCGGCACCGCCTACGCCACCGCCGCCCTCCCGCTGGCCGACCTGGTGGGTGCGCCGCTGGACACCGGCCACCTCGCGGCCCGGCTGGCCTGCCCGGAGTCCCCCGAGGTGCTCGGCGAGTCCACGCCGTACCGCGGGGTGCGGAAGGTGCCGCCCGGTCATCTGCTCGGGATCCGCAACGGAAGGGCGCACGTCTCCGGCTACGAGCCGGAGCGGGGCGGCGCACCGACCCCGCGTGAGGAAGCCCCTGCGGTCAGGGAGTTGACCCGCGCGCTGCTGGAGTCGGTGCGCTGCCGGGTCCGCGCCTCCCGGGGCGGCACCGGCCGGCCCCGGCTCGGGGCGGACCTCTCGTACGGCACCGGTTCGGCCACTGTGGCGCTGCTGGCCGCCGCCGTGCCGATCGCCCCGGGCCCGGAGGGGCCGCCGCCCCGTCAGGACGAGGGCCGTGACGACGAGGCCCCCGCGCCCAGGAACGGTGCGGTCAAGGGCTCCTGGGCCCGCCCGGCGGGCCGCCGCCCGGGCCCGGCGGCACCCGAGCGCCTCACCGCGGTGACCCTCCCCGAGGAGGTCCCGCCCGGCGCCGAGCTGGAACTGCCGCGGCTGCGGCAGCTGTTGGTGCCCTCCCCGCTCCCCTACGCGGAGCTGGCCGCGCTCTCCGGCGTCGGTGCGCCGCCGCCCGGGCCGCTCACCGACGAACCCGGCACCGCCCTGGTCGCCGCCGCCCGGCTGGGCCACCGCTTCGAGGCGGGCGGCGCCGACCACCTCACCGGCTACGGGGCCCGCCAAGTGCTCGACGGTCATCCGGCCCGACTGGCCGACCTGGTCAGGGCCGGACGGGCCCGGCGGCTGGCCGCACCGGTGGCCGCGCTGGCCGGGGCCGAACGGGCGGCGGCTACCGGCGCGTTCGGCACCCTGCGCACGCCCCTGACGGTCTGGCGCGCCGCCCACCGGCTGGCCCGCGCCCGGTACGCGGAGGCCCTGGACGACGCCGCGGTCCGGTTGACGGCCCGTCACCGGACGGCCGGGGGCGGCCCCGGCGAACGGTCGACCGCCGAACTGGCCTGGTGCGTCCCCGGCCCGGCCGCCCGCTGGCTCTCCGACGACGCCCTCTCCGCCGTCGCCCTCCGGCTCCGGCTGGCCGCCCGTGGCCCCGCCCCCGCCGAACCGCCCGGCGCCCGCCGGGCCCGGCAGGCCCTGCACCGGCACGCGGCCGAGTACCGCACCCTGCTGCACGCCGCCGAACAGCAGGGCCAGCGCCTGCACGCCCCCTTCCTGGACAACCAGGTGGTCCGGGCCGCCCGCCTGCTCCCCGACGAGACCCGCCTCCAGCCCGGCGCCCGGCACGCCCTGCTGCGCGCCGTCCTGGCCGGGGCGACCAGCGCCGACCTTCCCCCCGGCTGGGGTCCCCACCCCGACCGCACCACGGCGGACCTCGCCGGACTCCACCTCGCCGCGGACGGGCTCACCGCACTCTTCCGCGCCCCGCTCCTCGCCGAGGCCGGCCTGATCGACCTCCCCGCCGTCCACACCGCCCTCGCCTCCCTGGGCCCCCGCGCCACCGAGATCCCGCCCGACACCGTCGCCGGCCTCGCCGAACTGGTCTCCACCGAACTCTGGCTCCGCCGCATCCACGCCCGCCGCCACGGCTCCGCCTGGACCGGACTCCCCACCCCGACCCGCCCGGCCCTGGCCCGCCCCGCCTGAGCTGAAGAGGCGGCAGGGCAAGCGCCCGGGGGCGCGAGGAACTGCGCGAGTCCGGAAGGCGGACCGGTGTGAGGTCGGGGCAGTCGAGCCAGTTGCACGTGCTGCCGTTCCCCGCGCCCCCGGGGCCGCAGCCGCGTCTGCCCGGGTTCGGGAGTCTGACGGGCCATCATGGGGGAGTGTCGAGTGCGGAGCAGGTGACGGCCCCCGAGAGTCTGCCGGTGTCCGAGGAGGAGCCCGTCGGTGGTCCGCCCGGGGTGCTGGCGGCGTGCGACGGTTCGGACGGCTCGCTCTGGGCGCTCGACCGGGCGATGGGCGAGGCGGAGCTGTACGGCCTGCCGCTGTACGTGCTGGCGGTGGTCAACCCGTCCCCGACCGGCTACCCGCCGGGGATGATCGAGCTGGTGCAGGAGAGCATCGAGCGCCTCTCGGCCAGCATGGCCGACGGTCTGCGCCGCTCGGTCGCCACCGTCGAGTCCACCCGCGGCCGCCCCTTCCAGGGCCCGCTCTCCCTGCACGTGGTGCTCGGCAACGTCGTCGAGGTCCTGCTCCGCTGCACCCGCGGCCAGCACACCCTGGTGGTCGGCACCCGGGGCAACGGCGGTTTCAGCCGCCTGCTCCTCGGTTCGGTCAGCACCGCCGCCGTCCACCACGCCGCCTGCCCGGTCCTGGTGGTCCCGGCCCCGCCCGCCGTCTGACGCCGTCTGACCGCCCCACCGCGGTGAGGGCCGTCACAGCGCCCCTCCATCCGCCCGGGAATCAGGACAGCTTGGTTGATAGTTCACCTTTCCGTCCCCCGAACACCCGGAGCAGCAGGAGAGTCATGAAGGTCGAGATCTGGTCGGACATCGCGTGCCCGTGGTGCTTCGTCGGCAAGCGTCGCTTCGAGCAGGCGCTGGACCGCTTCGAGGGCAAGGACGGCGTCGAGGTCGTCTACCGGCCGTACCAGCTGGTGCCGGACGCGCCCGAGACCGCCTCCTCGCACCGCGAGTGGCTGGCCGAGCGCTACGGCCCGCAGTCCGTGGCGATGGACGCCCGGGTGACCGAGCTGGGGAGGACCGAGGGGATCACCTTCGACTTCGCCACCGCGCTGCACGCCAACACCCTCCTCGGCCACCGGCTGCTGCACCTGGCCGAGACCGAGTACGGCCCCGAGGTGCAGGGCGTGCTCAAGGAGGCCCTGCTCAAGGCGCACTTCAGCGACGGCGTGGACATCGGCGACCGCGCGGCGCTCACCGACATCGCGGCCGCCGCCGGTCTGGACCGCGAGCGGGTGGCCGGCTACCTGGCCGGGGACGAGGGCGCCGAGGAGGTCCGGGCGCAGATCGCCGAGGGCCGTGAGATCGGCATCACCGCCGTGCCGACCTTCGTCTTCGAGGGCAAGTGGGCGGTCCAGGGCGGCCAGGAGGCCGAGACCTTCCTGCGCGTCCTGGAGCAGGTCGCCGCCGAGACCGCCGCCGAGACCCCCGCGGCCCCCGTCTGCGACGACGACAGCTGCGCGGTCTGACCATCCGTCAAGCGGCGGCCCCGGATGCCCGGATCAGCTACAGCTGATCCGGGCATCCGCCCAGCTGGCCAGGTCGATCAGGCCCCAGCCCCCGGACTCCGGCCGGGCGACCAGGCGGAACGAGCGCTGCCCGGTGAGGTCGGCGGTCACGGGCACGGCCCGGCCGCCCGGGGTCAGCGGGCCGGAGCGCCAGAGCACCGTGCCGTCCCCGCCCTCGACCGAGAGGCGGACCGTGCCGAACCGCAGGCCGCCGTCGTCCAGCCCGGCCACCGCACGGAACGAGGTGCAGGACCGGTTCAGGTCCACCGTCGTCTGCGAGGGCACCCGGGCGCTCAGCCCGCGCTGGTAGCGGGTGCCGCCGATCCACAGGCCGGTGCGCTGCCAGACCCAGCCGCCGCCGCGGCGGATCGTCGGGGTCGGCGGCGGGTCACGGTGACCGCCCTGCGGGCCGAACGGCAGGTCGTCGGCCCAGAAGTCGACGACCTCGGGCGGGGTCGGGGTGGGCGACGGGGTCGGCTTCGGCACCGTCGGCGGGGTGGGCGTCGGCGGTGGGGTGACCACCGGCGGTTCCGGCGGGGTCGGCGTCGGCGCGGGCGGCTCCGGCGCCCGGCTGGGTGTGGGGCTCGGGCTCGGGCTCGGCGAAGGCGTCGGTGACGGGGTCGGCGAGGCTGCCGGCCGCACCGGAGCGGGCGTCGGGCGGGCGGGCGTCGGCGTCGGCTCCTCCGGGGGTTCCGGCGTGGGCGTCGGAGTCGGCGGGGCCGGCACCGGCTTGGGTGCGGCGGCCGCCGACGGCGGTGCCGCAGGGGCCGAGACGGCCGGTGCGGCCGCCGGGTGCCTGGGCTCGGGCGTGCCGGTGAAGGCGTACGCGGCCACCGCCGCCGCGACCACGGCGATCCCGGCCGCGATCCCGGCCTTGGCGGCCGTCCCCAGCCCCTCGCCGGCCACCGCCCCGGCACCGGAGGACCCTCCACCGGAGGCCGCACCGGCTCCCGCTCCCGCGCCCGCTCCCGCTCCGCCCGCCGTCGCTCCGCTCCCGGCCGCGGTGGCCCCCGCCACCGCCCCGGCACCGACCGCGCCGAGCCCCATCGCGGCGGCGGCAGCGGTGAAGTACCCGGCCCCGACCCAGACCAGCACACCCCCGGGCAGGAGCGCCCGCAGGCCGGTGTTGATCTCGGTCAGCTCCAGGTAAGCGGCCGTGCAGCGGTCGCACTCCTGGACGTGCCGGCCGACCTCGGCCGAGGCGCGCTTGCGCAGCGAACCGCGCGCGTACGCGCCGAGCCGGTTGGCGTAGGCCTCGCAGTCCCGGTCCTGACTGCCCGACACGTGGGCCTGGAGGAAGGCGGCGGCCAGCCGGTCCCGGGCCCGGTGGGCCTGGACGGCGGTGGCGTTGGCGGTCTTGCCGAGCATCACCGCGACGGTCTTCGGCGACTCCCGCTCGACCTCGGTGTGCCAGAGCACCACCCGGTCGTCCTCGGGGAGTTCGGCGTAGGCCTGCATCACCATCCGCTGGTCGGCCATCGCCATCGCCCAGGCGTCCGCACCCGGGTCGGCCAGGTCCAGGTCGATGGTGGCGGCCGAGGTCTTGGCGAACGTGCTGAAGTCGTCGACCAGTTGCTCGCGGCGTTCGCTGCGCGCCCAGGCGGCGGCCACGTTGCGGACGGCCGTCAGCAGGTAGGCGCGGACCGCGAACTCCGGCCCCTTGCCCGCCCGCAGGGCCTGCAGGGTGCGGGCGAAGACCTCGCCGGCCAGGTCCTCGGCGGTGAAGCTGTCCCGGCAGCAGGTCCGGGCGTAGCGGCGCACCGAGTCGGCGTGCCGCCGGTAGATCTCCTCGTACGCGCCGTCGTCACCGGCCCGCACCATGGCGGTCAACTCGGCGTCGGAGGGCGGCCGTTCACCGTCGACCGGATCGGCCGGGGCGGGCACCACCGGGCGGGCCGGCGGCTCCCCGGGCACGCCCATGAAGGCCTCCGGGGTGACCCCGCCCTGTCCGGCGGCGGCCTGCCCGGGCACCCGGCCCGGAGGCACGGCGGCGGCCCGGCCGCCCGGCAGCGACTCGCGGATGGGGGCGCCGGCCTGGTCCGGCACCTGGCCGGGCGCGTCGAGCCCGTGGCCGTGCTCGTTCTGCTCCTCGGCGCTCAACGTGCCTCCCACCGGGCCGGGGTGCGCCCGGAGACCGTCCGGCCGGGCACGGAGACCCTACGACCGGGCACGGTGACCGCCCGGCGCACCGACCCGGCGCGGGCCGCGGCTCCGGCCGGGCGAACGGCGCGCAACGGGACAATGGCTCCAACCACGGCCAAAGAATGGCATAGCGGAGCGGACACGGGAAGCCGCAGCCGTCCTGACCCACCCGTACGGGCACCGCCGGGGGTCCGGGGCCGGAAGACCTCCGGGCCCCGGACCCACCGACAGGATGCGCGCTCGGTACGGGTGTTGACCGCTCAGCGGGCCCGCAGCCCGTGCAGCAGGATCTGCAACAGCCGCTCCGCCGGGGCGTCGTGGAGTTGACCCTCGGCGGGCTCGGCGCCCTCCTCGCGCGCGGCCCTGGCGTGCACCGGCACGGCGGCGGTGAGCACCAGCACCACGTCCGCGACGGTCACCCCCGGCCGCAACTCGCCCGCCGCACCCGCCCGCGCCACCAGCGCGGCCAACAGGTGCAGCAGCTGGCGCGGGTCCGCGTCCCCGGCCGGCTCGGCCGCGCGCCGTCCGGCGGGCTCCGCCGTGTACGCCGCCGGCTCCGCCGCGTACGCCCCGGGACCCTCCGAGCGGCGCAGCTGCTCCGGCACCTGCGGCTCCGCCGCGTCCCGGAAGGTGGCCAGCTCCTCCGCGTAGCGGAACGCCGAGGGCGGCAGCAGCCGGCCGGCCCCGGAGCCGACCGCCCGGGACAGGTACCCGGCCAGCGCCTCCCAGGGTCCGGAGCCGCCGTACAGCGACTCCTTGGCCTGAGCGGTCAGCCACGCCACCTCCTCGGCGGCGATCCGCTGGACCAGCACCTCCTTGCTCGGGAAGCGCCGGTAGACGGTGCCCACGCCGACGCCGGCGCGACGGGCGACCTCCTCCATCGGGGCCCCGTAACCGAGCTCGCCGAACACCTGGCGGGCGGCGCGCAGCACGCTCTCCAGGTTCCGCCGGGCGTCCACCCGCAGCCGTGCCGCGCCCGAGGGCTCGTCAGGCGCGGCATAGCTCTCCCGGGCACCCGGCCCGCGCTGCTCCGGCACCACTCCGGCCGGGTTGCGATCCGCCGCTAGTGGCACGGGCAGCCCCAACAGTTGTTCCTGATCAGTCATGACAACCTCCCCCGAAGGCGCCCGGACGGGCGCCACACAGTCCGGCCGCTCGGGCACCCCCCAGGTGCACGGCGGTGCCCGAGCAGGACGGTGCCGCCCCGGATCGGGCGGACTTCCGCACCAACCTTCCCCGGTCGGGCCCACTGCAGTCGGACAGCTCCACGGGGCCGGCACCGGTCCGGCCCAACGCACAATCCGACCATAGTTCAAGGAAGTTCGCGGCAGAAGTGGACCTAAAGGCCGGGACGACGGCAAATCCCGGCCACCCGGGGTCCACCTGCCGGCCCACTCTTCGGCCGGTTTCCACCACCCGATCCGGTACGGCCTGTGGACAAGACACCACCCGACAGGGCGTCATGGAGGACGCGGCCGGGCGGGCCCCGGCCGCGCACCCGTGCTCACCCCGGAAAGAGGTGGCCCCATCAGGATCCTGATCGTCGGCGGCGGCTGCGCCGGAACCGCCACCGCCCTGCGCCTGCAACAGCTGCTCAAGGCCGAACTCCGCGACGGCCGGGCCGAGATCACGCTGGTGGAGCCCCGGCCGTACCTCACCTACCAGCCACTGCTGGCCGAGGTCGCGGCCGGCTCGGTCGACCCCCGCCACGTGGTGGTGCCGCTGCGCCGCCTGCTGACCCAGTGCCGGGTGCTCACCGCCCGGGTGGTCCGGATCGAGCACGCCGAGCGCCGGGTCACCCTCACCCCCGTGGACCGGGACGGCGCCGTCGAGCTCACCGAACTCCCGTACGACGTCCTGGTGGTGGCCCCCGGCTCGGTCTCCCGCACCGCCCCCGTGCCCGGCCTGGCCGAGCACGGCCTCGGCTTCGCCACCGTCGGCGAGGCGGTCGCCCTGCGCAACCACGTGCTCGAACAGCTCGACCTGGCCTCCACCACCCGCGACCCGGAGCTCCGCCAGTCCGCCCTGACCTTCGTCTTCGTCGGCGCCGGCTACGCCGGGGTCGGCGCCCTCGCCGAACTGGAGGACATGGCCCGGTACGCCGCCAAGGGCTACCACAACCTCCAGCCCGAGGACCTGCGCTGGATCCTGGTCGAGGCCCGCGACCGGATCCTCCCCGAGGAGCCGCCCGAGCTCGCCGACCACACCCTGGCCGAGCTGCGCGAGCGCTCCATCGACGTCCGCCTCGCCACCACCCTGGACTCCGCCGCCGACCGCCTGATGAGCCTCTCCGACGGCAGCCGCTTCTGCGCCCGCACCCTGGTCTGGACGGCCGGCGTCCGCCCAGCCCCGCTGCTGCGCGACTCCGACCTCCCGCTCGACCGGCACGGCCGGGTGCGCTGCCTGCCCACCCTCCAGGCCGCCGGACCTGACGGAGTCGCGGTGAACGCGCTCTGGGCCGCCGGCGACTGCGCCTCCGTCCCCGACCCGACCGCCCCCGAGCGCCTCGGCCACCCCGCCGACTGCGCCCCCAACGCCCAGCACGCCGTCGCCCAGGCCACCCTGCTGGCCGAGAACCTGGCCGCGGCCCTGACGGACCGTCCCCTGACGCCCTACCAACCCGGCCGGGTCAGCTGCTCCACCTCGCTCGGCCTGCGCCGCGCGGTCGCCCACACCAGCCGCGGCGGGCGGCTCACCGGCCGCCGCGCCTGGTGGCTGCACCGGGCCCGCCACCTGCGGGGCCTGCCCAGCACCGAACGGCGGATCAGGGTGCTCACGGGCTGGCTGCTCGGCGGGCTGTTCAGCCGGGAGGTGGTCTCGCTGGGCGCGGTCGAACACCCCCGCTCGGAGTTCGAGGCGGGCTTCAAGCCGTGACCGGGACGGACCGGCCCGGTGCGGCTCCTGCCGCAGTACGTCCCACAAGGTGGGACGAAACACCCCGCAATGGTCGTACGACTTCCGGAATCGCACTCAGGCCTGACAGGATCAGCCCGTCCGGACCATCACGCCGAGTGGCCTGTCGAGCACACGATGTGATGATCCGTCAGAAACTCGCCCGGGGACTCGCGGACCCGCCGAGCTGGTCCCCCGAAGGAACGGCCCTCGCTTGAACCTCATGCGCTGGAGCGCCAGGCTCACCGGAGCAGCCTGGCGCCCCGCCCCGCCCTCCGCGCCCGGCGAGCCGGTCAACCTGCCCGCCCCGCGCGAGCCCGGCGTGCCCGGCGCCCTGCTCGACCTGCGCGAGATCGACGAGCTCTACGACCTGCGGAACGTCCTCGGCCGCCTCCCCGCCCCGGTCGCCGTCACCTACGGCCCCCTCCACCAGCTCGGCTACGCCAACCGCGCCTACCGCGAGCTCTTCGGCGACCGCCCGCCCGGCCTCCCCGCCGTCGAAGCCCTCCCCGAACTCGCCGGCCTCGGCGTCCTCCCCCTGATGGACCAGGCCCTGCGCAGCGGCCGCCCCCGCAGTGTCAAGGCCCGCAGGATCATCGGCCTCGACGGCAGCCGCTACTACAACGTCTCCTGCGTCCCGCTCGGCAGCGAGGGCGGCACCGACCCGGCGGCCGCGGCCGCCGCCACGGCCGCCCTCGTCGGCGCCGGCCCGGCCCCCCTCGCCCCGCCCGAGGGCCCCGGCACCCACGACGACGCGGTCCGCCACCCCGTCGGCGTCCTCGTCTACGCCGCCGAGGTCACCGACCAGGTCCTCGCCGCCACCCGCCTGCGCGAGGCCGAGAGCCGCCAACGCGAAGCCGCCGTCACCCTCCAGCGCAGCCTCCTCCCGCAGAAGCTCGAACAGCCCGCCGGCCTCACCGTCGCCGCCACCTACCAACCCGGCGGCGCCGAGGCCGCCGTCGGCGGCGACTGGTACGACGTCATCGGCCTCGGCGGCGGCCGCACCGCCCTGGTCATCGGCGACGTCATGGGCCGCGGCCTGCGCGCCGCCGCCGTGATGGGCCAGCTCCGCACCGCCGTCCGCGCGTACGCCCGCCTCGACCTCCCCCCGCACGAGGTGATGACCCTCCTCGACGGCCTCGCCATGGAGATCGACGCCAACCAGATCGCCACCTGCACCTACGCCGTCTGGGACCAGGCCCCCGCCACCCTCGTCTACGCCTCCGCCGGCCACCTCCCCCTCCTCCTCCGCGGCCCCGACGGCACCGTCCTACGAGGAGAGGAACAGAACGGCCCCCCGCTCGGCACCGGCAGCGGCACCCACATCTCCCACACCCTCCGCCTCCTCCCCGGCACCACCGGCGTCCTCTATACCGACGGCCTGGTCGAACGCCGCGACGAGGACATCGACCACGGCATCGACCAGCTGGCCCACACCCTGGCCGGCGCCGTCGGCAACCCCGACGTGGTCTGCGCCCGCCTGCTGCGCACCATGGGCGTCACCACCGACCACGACGACGACGTCGCGGTCCTGGCCTTCCAGGTCCCGTCGGACAGGCCTCCAGCCACGGGTTGACGTCGCCCTCGCAGAGGTCTAGTGTTCTCCGAGCTGCCTGACAGGGAGAACCGGACGCGCGCTCTGCACGGACGGTCCCGGGGTGGCCGATCTCTTGAAACACCACTTCTCATTCGAACTGGCTCGCGCCTTGTCGCGGGTCGGTCTGATTTGTCGTGTGCAAATTCAGAAGATCGGGCCGAATTCGCTTTACAAGGCGGGTATCGGTTAGAGTTTGAAACGTCGGACGGGCCGTCAGGTCGCAGAAGACGCAAGCGAGTTGGATGAACGAAGCGCCGGAAACGGGGCGGAAAACATCTGGTAAGCTAGGAACACGAAAGAACGAAGCGCCCGGAGGGCCCGCTGGAAGGCGGACCGAAGGAAGTCACCGTTCCTTGAGAACTCAACAGCGTGCCAAAAGTCAACGCCAGATATGTTGACATCCCCGGCCTCACCGTTCGGTGGGGTTGGAGATTCCTTT
>NZ_JBSGEL010000054.1:0-54697 GCF_053602875.1 Kitasatospora sp. NPDC004289
AGGTCCTGTTCTCCGCAGGCCCGCGCCAGCAGTGGTGCCGCGCCGAGCTCCCGGAACACTCCCGCCGCCTCCGCCAGGTGCACCCGGGCCCGGGCGCGCGGGTCGGAGGACTCGCCGGGCAGGATCCGGTGCACCAGCCAGCGGCCGTCCGCGGCCCGGCGGATGTCCGCGCCGAGCAGGCCCATCGGCTGCTGGGCGAGGGTGGCGCCCTCGCTGCGGCGGGCGGCGGTGACGTAGGCGTGCGAGGTGCCGAGCTCGCCGAGCAGCTCCCTGAGCAGATCGGCGAAGTCGTCGGGGGAGGCCACCCGTTCCACCAACGGGGCGTACTGCTCGACCAGTCCGGGCCAGTCGAGCCCGCACATGCCCTCGTCCCAGAACTGGTCCGGCACGATCCGGGCCGCCTCCCGGAAGGACTGACGCCACTCCTCGGCCGGGTGCACGGTGTGCGTGATCCGGCGCAGGTCGACCGTCAAGGGCTGGCTGCCGGAGGGGAGTTGGAGCAGCCGCAGGGTGGCGTTGGAGAACACCAGCACCGACCGGCCGTCCCCGGCGACCGAGTACCCCTCGACCTGCTCGGCCACCGTGGTCCGGGTGCCGTGCGCCAGGTCGAAGTACTCCAGCACCGGGCGGCCCGAGGTGTCGGCCGGATTGGCGAAGGTCTGCCCCAGCGCCCCCGCGATCGGCCAGCGCAGCCAGAGCACCCCGCCCCGGGCCGAGGCGGTGGCCGAGTACTTGGAGGCCGTCACCGGGAACGGCACCAGCCGGGTGGACAGGCCCTCCCGGTCCACCGTCACCGTGCCGTCCCCGCTGCTCTGCTCCGGGTCCAGCCCCACCGGCGGGCGGCCCTCGGCCGGGGCGGCGAAGGGTGACGGGGTGTCCGCCGCCAGCGGCACCAGGTACGGGCGGCAGCCCAGCGGGAAGGAGAGGTCCCCGGTGTGCACGTCGTGCACCGGGTCGAAGCCGCGCCAGGAGAGGAAGACCAGGAAGCGGCCGTCCCGGGTGAAGACCGGGTGCTCGTCCTCGAACCGCCCGCCGGTCACGTCCACCGTGTGCGAGGGGTCCGCCACCCTGGCCAGCTGGATCGAGCGCAGCGAGCGGCCCGCCACCGGCTGCGCCCAGGCCAGCCACTGCGAGTCGGGGGAGAACGCGGGCGTGCCCACCGGGCCGTGCCGCGAGGCGGCCACCTCGGTGACGGTGCCGTCCGCCACCGAGACCAGCAGCAGCCGCCCGTCGGTGGCGACCACCGCCAGGGTGCGGCCGTCCGGCGAACCGGTCAGCTCCACCACCCGGCCCAGCCGCCCCGCCGCCAGCCGCCGGTTCGGGCCCTCCGCGCCGCCCCGGCCCGGTGCGGGGGCGATCTCCACCGCGTCGGCGCCCTCCGCGTCGGTGATCCAGGCGATCCGCCCCTCCGCACCGAGCACCACCGGCAGCCGGGCCCGCACGCCGGGGGTGTCGGCCAGCACCCGGGCCGGGCCGTCCCGGTGCGCCAGCCAGTACAGGCTGCCCCGGACCGTGAGCACGCCGGCCCGCCCGGTGGCGTCGCAGGCCAGGTCCTTGACCTGACCCGCCGTCGGCACCTGGTAGGGACGGCGGCCGGTCCGCGAACCGCCGAGCGGCACCTCCAGCCGGCGCGGGTGCGGCGCCTCCAGGCCCTCCAACAGCCAGAGGTCACCGGCGTGCTGGTAGACGATCCTGGTCCCGTCGGTGGCCGCCTCGCGGGCGTAGTAGCAGGAGTGGTCGGTGTGCCGGCGCAGGTCGGTGCCGTCGGTGCGGCAGGAGTAGAGGTTTCCCACGCCCTCGTGGTCGGAGAGGAAGGCGATCCGGTCGCCCATCGGCATCGGGGAGGCCAGGTGGCCCGGGAGCTCGGGCAGCAGCTGACGGTTCCCCAGCCAGAGCCGCCCGGTGGCGCCGCCCCGGTACCGCTTCCACGCCGCCGGCTCGTGCGGGGCGGTGGCCGTCAGCAGCACGGTGTGCTCGCCGTCCTGCTGCGCGTCGCCGACCGGACCCCAGGGCATCCGGCGCCCGGGGGAGCCGTCCGGCGGGAGCGCCCACGCCCAGGTGTAGTGCGCGAAGGGCTCGTGGTACGAGGTCACCGCGAGCAGTTCGCCGTCCGGCAGCCACCCGCGCAGCCGGGTGTCCTGACTGGCCCAGTGCGTCAGCCGGACGGCCGGCTCGCCGCCGGCCGAAGGGGCGCTCCACACCTCGGGAGTGAGGGTCAGCCAGCTGGTCCAGGCGACGGTCCCGCCGTCCGGCGAGAGCCGCGGGTTGCTCACCCTGGTCCGGTCGCAGCTGACCCGCCAGGCCCGGCCGACCCCGCCGTCCGCGGCGAGCGGGGCGGCCCAGACGTCGTCCTCGGCGGTGAACGTGAGCAGCCCGCCGCGCAGGTGCGGGAACCGGAGGTAGCCAGGGACGGTCACGCCCTCCATGCAACGTGCGCCCCCGCAGGCCCGCAACCGGTGGGCGCAGTGGTTGCACCGGGGGCGCGAGGAACTGCGCGCAGGGGGACGGCAGCACGTGCAACTGGCTGACGTGCCCTCAGTTGCAGGTGAGCCGCTTCCGGACCCGCGCAGTTCCTCGCGCCCCCGGTGTGACCACGTACGTCCAGCAGCTGGTCCGGACCATTGACACCCGGGTGGCCGAGACGCTTCAGTGGTCCAGTCCAATTTTGGCTCCCCTGCACCGAGTTGGACACCCCCACAGAACGAGGCAGGAGCGTCCCCCACATGCGCACTCCCCGTACAACCAGAAGGCTGGTCGCCGGAGCGACCGCCTGGGCCACCGCGGCGGCCGGTGCCGTCGCCCTCACCTTCTCCCTGGCGCCGTCCGCGAGCGCGGGCGAGTTCCTGGCGAACGGCGGCTTCGAGTCCGGCAGCCTCTCGCCCTGGAGCTGCTCGGGCGGTCTCGGCAGCGTCAGCAACCAGGCCCGGACCGGCAGTTCGGCCCTGGCCGGCGCTGCCTCGGCCGGCGACATCGCCAAGTGCGTGCAGACCGTCCAGGTCGCACCGAACACCACGTACCAGCTCTCCGGCTGGGTCAAGGGCTCCTACGTCTACCTCGGCGTGGAGGGCGGCAGCACCGCCTCCACCTGGACCCCGGGCACCGGCGGCGCCTACCAGAAGCTCTCGGTGAGCTTCACCACCGGCGCGAGCCAGACCAGCGCCACCGTCTACACCCACGGCTGGTACGGCCAGGGCACCTACTACGCGGACGACCTCTCGCTGGACGGTCCCGGCGCCCCGAGCCCGAGCCCCTCCGTCTCCGTCTCGCCCTCGCCGTCCACCAGCACCTCGGCCTCGCCGTCGCCGTCCCCCTCCACCAGCACCTCGCCCTCCCCCTCCCCGTCCACCTCCTCCTCGCCGACCGCCCCGCCGCCCGGCGGCCTGCCCAAGCACGCCCTGGTCGGCTACCTGCACGCCAGCTTCGCCAACGGCGCCGGCTACACCAAGGTCGCCGACATCCCGGACTCCTGGGACGTCATCAACCTCTCCTTCGGCGAGCCCACCTCGGTGACCTCCGGCGACATCCGGTTCAACCGCTGCCCGGTCACCGAGTGCCCGTCGGTCGAGTCGGACGCCGACTTCAAGGCGGCCATCGCCGCCAAGCAGGCCAAGGGCAAGAAGGTGCTGATCTCGATCGGCGGCCAGAACGGCCAGGTCCAGCTCACCACCACCGCCGCCCGCGACGCCTTCGTCAACTCGGTCTCGGCCATCATCGACAGGTGGGGCCTGAACGGCCTCGACATCGACTTCGAGGGCCACTCGCTCTCGCTGGCCACCGGCGACAACGACTTCAAGAACCCGACCACCCCGGTCGTGGTGAACCTGATCTCCGCGCTGAAGACCCTCAAGGCCAAGTACGGCAAGGACTTCGTGCTGACCATGGCCCCGGAGACCTTCTTCGTCCAGCTCGGCTACCAGTACTACGGCTCCGGCCCCTGGGGCGGTCAGGACCCGCGCGCCGGCGCCTACCTCCCCGTCATCCACGCGATGCGGAACGACCTCACCCTGCTGCACGTCCAGGACTACAACTCGGGCTCGATCATGGGCCTGGACAACCAGTACCACTCGATGGGCGGCGCCGACTTCCACGTCGCGATGACCGACATGCTGCTCAAGGGCTTCCCGGTGGCCGGCAACACCAACAACGTCTTCCCGCCGCTGGCCCCCTCCCAGGTCGCCATCGGCATGCCCGCCACCACCTACGCCGGCAACGGCTACGTCTCCCCGGCCGAGGTCAACAAGGCCCTCGACTGCCTCACCAAGGCCACCAACTGCGGCACCTACGTCCCCCGCAGCGGCGCCCAGCCCGACCTGCGCGGCCTGATGACCTGGTCCATCAACTGGGACCAGTACAACGGCACCCGCGAGTTCTCCAAGAACTTCGACAGCTACTGGCCGTAGAACGACCGAAGGCCCCTCACTTGAGTGAGGGGCCTTCCGGCTGTCTGTGCGCCGCCAGGGACTCGAACCCCGGACCCGCTGATTAAGAGTCAGCTGCTCTAACCAACTGAGCTAGCGGCGCCTGCTGACGAAGAGAACATTACCCGGTCAGCAGCCCGGATCGGAAATTCACTCCTCCCAGGGGAGGATCACGGCCTTGCCGCGGACGTGGCCGGCCTCCACCAGGCGGTGGGCCTCGGCCGCGCGGGAGAGGGGGAAGGAGGCGGAGACGGTGAGGCGCAGGCGGCCCTGCTCCCAGAGGGCGGTGAGCTCGGCGAGGCGGGCGGCGGAGCGGGGGCCGTAGAGCCAGCGGATGCCGAGGCCCTCGGCGGCCGGGTCGGCGATGGTGCCGATCCGGGAGCGGTCGGCGACCAGTTCGAGGGAGGGCTCCAGGGCGCCGCGCCCGGCTGCGTCGAAGGCCGCGTCCACCCCGTCGGGGGCGAGCGCGCGGACCCGGTCGGCCAGGCCCTCGCCGTAGGTGACAGGGGTCGCGCCGAGGGAGCGGAGGTAGTCGTGGTTGGCCTCGCTCGCGGTGCCGATCACCGTGGCGCCCCAGGCCCGGGCCAGCTGGACGGCGACCGTGCCGACCCCGCCGGCCGCGGCGTGGACCAGGACGGTGTCACCCGCCGAGACCCCGAGCCCGGACAGCGCCACGTGCGCGGTCTGGCCGGAGGCGGAGAGCGATCCGGCCTCGGCCCAGCCCATCCCGGCGGGCTTGGCCACCAGCTGGTCGGCCGGCGCCGCCACGTAACGGGCGTGGGCGCCCAGCAGCCGGAAGCCCAGCACCTCGTCGCCGGGTGCCCAGCCCGAGACGCCCTCGCCGAGGGAGACGACCACCCCCGCGAACTCGTTGCCCGGCGTGGCCGGGTACTCCACCGTCACGCCGCGCGGCGCCCAGCCGGAGCGGATCGCGGTGTCGGCCGGCTGGATGCCGGCGGCCATCACCCGCACCAGCACCTCGCCCGGCCCGGGCTCCGGCTCCGGCAGCTCGGTCACTTCCAGCACCTCGGGCCCACCGGGCTCCCGGAACAGCGTCGCCAGCATCTGCCTGTCTCCCCTTCGGTCGGACGGATCGTCACCACTCTCGAAGATGAAGCGCGCTTGAAGTCAAGGCCCGACCGGCGCGCGCGGCGCGCGCGTCTGTCGCACTGTCAGATTTATGCTGATCGGCGACCCGTCGCCCACCGAGAGGACGCCGACCCCCGTGGGACAGCTCAGCCTGCTCTTCCTGGTGCTGCTCGCCTCGGTGGTGACCATCCCGGTCGCCCGGATCACCCGGGTGCCGCAGCCGGTGCTGATGACCGCCATCGGCCTGGTGCTCGCCCTGGTGCCGCAGGTCCCGGACATCGAGGTCAACCCCGAGCTGATCCTCCCGCTGGTGCTGCCGCCGCTGATCTTCGCCGTCGCCCGGCGCTCCTCGGTCCGGTACTTCAAGGCCAACGCCCGCTCCATCCTGCTGCTCGCGGTCGGCCTGGTGGTGGTCACCACCACGGTGGTCGCCGGCACCTTCCACTGGCTGCTGCCCGCCCTCCCGGTGGCCGCCGCCATCGCGCTCGGCGCGCTGGTCTCCCCGCCCGACCCGGTGGCCGCGGTCGCGGTGGCCGGCAGCGTCGGACTGCCCCGGCGGCTGGTCGCGGTGCTGGAGAGCGAGGGCCTGTTCAACGACGTCACCGCCATCGTCATCTACTCGCTGGCGATCGAGGCGGTCACCGAGGGGCACCTGTCCGCGGAGGGGATCGCCCTGCGGTTCGTGCTCTCGGCCGTGGTCGCGGTGGTGGTCGGCGCGGGCCTCGGCTGGCTCAACGCCAGGCTGGCCGGAATGCTCGACGACCCCACCCAGCAGGTCGCGCTCAACCTGCTGGTGCCGTTCGCCGCGTACGTGCTGGCCGAGGAGCTGCACGGCTCCGGCGTGCTCTCCGTGGTGGTCTGCGCCCTCTACCTGGCCGACCGCGCCCAGGACGCCGACGACGTGGCGTACCGGCTGGTCGGCAACGCCTTCTGGCAGATCGTCGAGATCCTGGTCACCGGTGTGGCCTTCGGCCTGATCGGCCTGGAGCTGGCCCCGCTGCTGGACGAGGTCGGCGGCGCCTGGCGCGGCATGCTCGGCGACGCCGCCTGGGTGATCGCCGCCGTGGTGCTGGTCCGGCTGGCCTGGCTGCTGCCCGCCGCCTGGATCTCCAAGCGGGTCAGCAACGCCGACGAGGACACCCCGGTCAGCGTCGGCGAGACGGTGGTGCTCTGGTGGTCCGGGATGCGCGGGGTGGCCACCGTGGCCCTCGCGCTCGCCATCCCGCGCGACTTCCCCGGGCGCAACGAGATCGTCATCTGCGCCTTCGCGGTGGTCCTCTTCACCCTGCTGGTCCAGGGCCTGACGCTCCCTCTGGTGGTCAAGGTGCTCGGCCTCGGCGGTGGCACCGACGAGCACGAGGAGGCGGTCAAGCACATGTGGTGGCGGGCCGCCAAGGCCGGCCTGGTCCGGCTCGGGGAGCTGGAGGAGGAGCGCGACCTCCAGCCCGAGGTGGTCGAGGTCCTCAGGGAGCGCCAGCACGACCGGCTGGCCCGGCTCTGCCCCGAGCGCTACGCCGAGGAGGAGGCGGTCGAGGCCCGCGAGCGCTGGGAGCAGCTGCGCTCCGCCGCCGACCTCGAACAGGAGATGATCGCCGCCTCCCGCCGCGAGGTCCTGGTCGCCCGCGGCGAGCCGGGCGGCGATCCGGAGATCGCCGACCAGGTGATGCGCCGTCTGGACCTGCGCTCCCGGCGGAAGTAGGTGCACGGGAGGAGGTGGCGGAGTACGCCCGGTGGCCAGTGGCGCGTCACCTGACGGACCGTCGCGCGAAGTAGGCTGACCCGGGCAGGCCGTCAACGGAGTCGGCGCACCACAGAGCTACCGCCGGACCTCGCGCCACCCTCTCTCGCAGGGACCTGCCGGTAACCGAAATCCGGATACTCAAGGAGCAAAGCGATGACGGCGCAGAACCGCACCCCCCTGGACCGGCTGCCGCAGTGGACGGCGCTGGCCAAGCACCGGGAGGAGTTCGGTCAGACGCACCTGCGCGAGCTGTTCGCCGCCGACCCGGAGCGCGGCTCGGGCTACGCCCTGGCCGTCGGCGACCTGCTGGTGGACTACTCGAAGCAGCTGGTGAACGACCGGACCCTGGAACTGCTGCGGGAGCTGGCCGGGGCCACCGGCGTGGCCGAGCTGCGCGACGCGATGTTCCGCGGCGAGAAGATCAACACCACCGAGGACCGGGCCGTCCTGCACACCGCGCTGCGGGCCCCGCGCGGCGCGGAGGTCCTGGTCGACGGCGAGAACGTGGTCCCGGCCGTGCACGCGGTGCTCGACAAGATGGCCGCCTTCTCCGACAAGGTCCGCTCCGGCGAGTGGACCGGCCACACCGGCAAGCGGATCAGGAACGTGGTCAACGTCGGCATCGGCGGCTCCGACCTCGGCCCGGCGATGGCGTACGAGGTGCTCCGCCCGTTCACCCAGCGCGACCTGACGGTCCGTTTCGTCTCCAACGTGGACGGCGCCGACCTGCACGAGGCGGTCCGCGACCTGGACGCCGCCGAGACCCTCTTCATCGTGGCCTCCAAGACCTTCACCACGATCGAGACCGTCACCAACGCCACCTCCGCCCGCGGCTGGCTGCTGGAGCAGCTCGGCGCCGGCCAGGAGGCCGTGGCCAAGCACTTCGTGGCGCTCTCCACCAACGCCGCCGGCGTCGCCGACTTCGGCATCGACGTGGAGAACATGTTCGAGTTCTGGGACTGGGTCGGCGGCCGCTACTCCTACGACTCGGCCATCGGCCTCTCGCTGATGATCGCCATCGGCCCGGAGAACTTCCGGCAGATGCTGGACGGCTTCCACCTGGTCGACGAGCACTTCCGCACCGCGCCCGCGGCCGAGAACGTCCCGCTGCTGCTCGGCCTGCTGGGCGTCTGGTACGGCGCGTTCTTCGACGCCCAGGCGCACGCGGTGCTGCCCTACTCGCACTACCTCTCCCGCTTCACCGCCTACCTCCAGCAGCTCGACATGGAGTCCAACGGCAAGTCGGTGGACCGCGAGGGCAACCCGGTGGACTGGCAGACCGGCCCGGTGGTCTGGGGCACCCCCGGCACCAACGGCCAGCACGCCTACTACCAGCTGCTGCACCAGGGCACCAAGGTGATCCCGGCCGACTTCATCGGCTTCGCCCGCCCGGTCGCCGAGCTGAGCGGCGCGACGGCCGCCCAGCACGACCTGCTGATGGCCAACTTCTTCGCCCAGACCCAGGCGCTGGCCTTCGGCAAGACCCCGGAGGAGGTCGCCGCGGAGGGCGTCCCCGCCGAGCTGGTGCCGCACAAGACCTTCCGGGGCAACCACCCCACCACCACCCTGCTGGCCGGCGAGCTGACTCCCTCGGTGCTCGGCCAGCTGGTCGCGCTGTACGAGCACAAGGTGTTCGTCCAGGGCGCGGTGTGGAACATCGACTCCTTCGACCAGTGGGGCGTCGAGCTCGGCAAGGTGCTCGCCAAGAAGATCGAGCCCGTCCTGCTGACCGGCGAGGGCACCGACCAGCTGGACAGCTCCACCGCCGCCCTGGTCACCAAGTACCGCACCCTGCGCGGCCGCTGACCTCAGGGGCGCGAGGAACTGCGCGGGCTGGAAAGGCAGCACCTGCAACTGGCCGACGGTGGGTCAGTCGCAGGTGAGCCGCCTTCCGGTTCGCGCAGTTCCCCGCGCCCCCGGCATCACCATCCGGCGCACCCCGGATCGCCAACGCAAGAAGGCCCCCACCTGATGGTGGAGGCCTTCTGCTGTCTGTGCGCCGCCAGGGACTCGAACCCCGGACCCGCTGATTAAGAGTCAGCTGCTCTAACCAACTGAGCTAGCGGCGCCTGCTGACGTGGAAGACTTTAGCAGCGTGTTCGGGCGGAACCAAAATCCAATTCACCCCCGCGACGCCCGGACGCAGGCCCAGAGCACGGTGGCCGCCCCCGGCAGCCACGGCTCCCGGGAGTCCGGCGCCACGATCCACCGGCCCGACCCCTGCCCGGGCGAGGCCGGGGCGTCCAGCATCCGCTGGATCGGCGGCACCGTCACCGCGTCCCCCAGGCCGTGGCAGAGCAGCGGCGGCACCTCGCGGGCCCACTCCTCCCAGGCCAGCAGGGTGCGCAGCCGGGCCGCGGCGCCCGGCTGCACGAACAGCAGGGTCCGGCCCCGGTACGAGGCCACCGGGCCGCAGCCCGGCCCGGAGGCCCAGAGTTCGTCCAGCACGGCCCGCCCGAACAGGGCCGGCATGCTGATCACGTCGAAGGCGCGGCCGCAGGGCAGCACCGTCGGGGCCCAGGGGCGGGACTCCCACAGGGCACGCATGCTGCGCGGGTACTCGCTCGCCGTGGCCAGCCAGGCCTCGCCGGCGGCCGTGACGTACTCCACGGATTGATACGTCCAGATGTCCACGCACAGCAGGGTGGCGCGGGGCGGGCGCCGCACGCAGGGAAAGCGGCGTTCGCCGGACAGCGGGTGGGGTGGGGGCGTACCCTTCCCGGCCGCATATGCCAATGGCCTGTCGCCCGGCTGCGCCCCCGCCTGCCCCGCGCGGCTCAGTGCTCGCCGGCGGCCCGGCGGCGGAGCAGCGAACCGCCGTACTCGACCATCTTGGCCGCGTAGTCCGGGGTCCAGTCGGCCCGGTCCGCGATCTCGGCGGGGGAGAGCGCGTCGAAGCGGCGGGTGTCCGCCAGCTGGGCCGCGGCGATGGCCTGGAAGTCGGCGGCCCGCTCGGCGGCGGCCCGGAAGGCCAGCGTCAACTCCGTGGAGCGGCGCAGCAGTTCGGCCGGGTCGGCGATGGACTCCAGGTCGAAGAACCGTTCCGCCTCGGGCTCGTCGGCCTGCGGCTCGAAGAGCAGCTGGGCCGGGCGCAGCCGACGGGCGGGCGCGGGCACGGCTGACGGGGCGTCCGGTGCGACGAGGTCGGCAGCGTCGGGGCGGGAAGCACCGGCGTCGGGCATGGTGGGACACCTCCGGGGTGTGGTGGGTGGCTGCCGTCCCATTGTCGCGCGGGGACGGCCGGTAACGGAACGGTGCGCGTGCGGTCGCTATTCCCCTCCCGTGCGCCCCCTCGGTGCTGCCTCCGCCGGTGTCCGTGCCGCGTCCGCCGTGCTCAGCGCAGCCGGACCCGGTGCTCGCCCAGCAGGGCCAGCACCGCGTGGTTGGCCTCCCAGCCGTCCGGGAACTTCATCGTGACGCCCAGCTGCACCGGCTCGGTGGACGGGTGCTCGTCCAGCAGCTCCGGGATGCCGGCCCGGGCCACCACGATGCAGGCGTGCCGGTGCCGCGAGGCGAGCACGCAGAGCCGGCCCGTCTCCAGGTGGAAGGCGGTGGCGTCCGGGCGGCCGGAGAGCGGGTGCAGCACCACCGTGACGTCGTACTCCCGGCCCTGCAGCCGGTTGGCGGTGTCCACGGTGACGGCCGGGCCGGCCGTGTGGTCCACCGGCACGCCGAGCTTCACCAGGGCGGCCCGCACCGCCGCCGCCTGGTCCCGGTGCGCGGTGCCGACCGCGATCCGGTCGGGGGTGAGCGGGGCCGAACCCTGCTCCGAGTGCGCCGTCAGGCCCCTGGCCAGCAGGCGCTGCACCACCGCGGCGGTGGCCTGCACCGCCTGCGGGTCGGTCCGCACGGTGTGCCGGGCGGGCAGCTCCAGCAGCGCCCAGCCGTGCTCGGCCGCCTCGTCCACGGCCGCGTCCAGTGCCGAGCCGTCCCCGGCGGTGGCGGCGGTCAGCCGCCGGTCGTCCGGGCCGGTGCCCGAGCGGAACGGGGTGTACGGGTAGAACGCCTGCGAGATCAGCGGAGCCGCCGAGTACGGCAGCCGCCAGGAGACCGGCAGCCGGTGCGGGCGGATCGCCGGGTTGTGCGCCAGCAGGGTGACCACCGCACTGCTCGACGGGTCGTACGACAGGCCGGCCCACTGGTCGGTGCCGACCACCGTGAACGGGTCCAGCTGGCCCGGGTCACCGACGAACAGCGCCCGTTCGAACAGTCCGGCGACGGCCAGCAGCGCGTCCGAGCGCATCTGGTACGCCTCGTCCACGATCGCGTGCCGCCAGGGCTGCTCGGCCTTCACCCACTGCCACTTGGCGGCGGTGGAGATCACCACGTCCTGCTCCAGCAGCTCCGCCACCTTGGAGGAGGCCGTCACGTTCGCCAGCGCGGCCAGCTCCGGGCCCGGCTTGGCGTCGCTCGCGTGCAGCCGGCCGATCGTCAGCTCCGGGCCCTTCTCGGCCAACCGGCCGACCAGGTCGTCCACCTGACCGTTCGTCTGGGCCACGATCATCAGGCGCTCGCCGCCGGCGACCAGCTCCTTGGCGGCCCGCACCACGAGCGTCGACTTCCCCGCGCCGGGCGGGGAGTCGACCACCACGCCCCGCGGTCCCCCGGGGGCGGGGCTGACGGTGGCGGCCAGGATCGCGGCCACGGCGGAGTCGGCGGCGGCGCCCGGGTTCGCCACCTCGGGGGCCTCAGGAGCCGCGGGGGCCTCCGGGGCCGGAGGGTCGATGGTCATGCCGGTGGTCATTCCCACTCTTCGCTTGCGGTAGGCGAGGGATCGGTGCTGCCGCCGGGCGGGCCGCCGTGCGTCCACGGCGTGTCCTCCGGCTCGGGGAGCGGGGCGGACTGACGGGCGGTCAGCTCGAAGAGCGTGAAGGTGACCTGCTCGCCGGGCTCGGGCAGGCTGCCCGGCTCGGGCTCCTTCTTGCGGCCCATGCCGTTCAGCACCCGGACGGTGACGGTGCCCCCGGCCGCCGCCACGATCTCCGCCTTCTGGGCCGAGGGCCCGTTCGCCCGGTGCACCTCGCGGCCCGCGTCGGCGTGCGGGCGGTCGGCGGTGCGCAGCACCAGCAGCGGGCGGGGCTTGGGGGAGCGGCCGGTGGTGTCGTACTCCGGGACCACCTCCACCACCTCGCCGCTGAACGCCTCGCCCGAGAGCCGGTGCCCGGCCATCGCCAGCGGGTCGTCCAGTGCCTCCTGCACGTCCACCTTGGCCTGCTCGCGCTCGCGCTGGGCCAGCTTGCGCGCGGCGGTCACGGCGTCGTCCTGCTTCGGCTGCGGCGGCTCGCCGGCCGCCAGCCTGTCCCGGTGGTTGGTGAAGGACCAGCGGTCGCCCTCCCAGCGGTCGGCCAGGTGGGCGGCGGGCGGCAGCTCGCGCAGCAGGTCCAGGCCGCGCCAGACGTCGTGCCAGGTGGGGAGGGTGGCCCCGAGCAGCGCCGCGCGCAGCTCCTCGGCGGCGCGCTTCACCGCCGACTGCGCCTGGGGGTCGCCCCGGTGGGCCAGCGCGGTGAGCGCCTGGTCGTGCCGGGTGATCGCCGGGGCGAGCACCTTGGCGTCGAAGACCGGATCGGTGGCCGGTCCGGCCGGCGGGTGCACCGGCACGCCCCGGGCGTCCCGCTCGGTCTCCACCCGCTCGGCCAGCTCGGCGCCGGACGTCCCGGCCGGCGGCCGGTGCCAGGCCAGCCGGGCGCCGAGGTGCTGGTCCTCCAGCAGGCTCTGGCCGGTCGCCCAGTGCCGGGCCAGCAGCTGGGTCACCGACAGCAGCAGGGAGGAGCCGGGCACCTGGGCCCGCTCGGTGAAGTGCGTCAGCCAGCGGCCCAGCAGCGGCACCTGGGTCGGCGCCGGGTACGGCCCCGGGTCGGGGTCGGAGGCCGTCCGGCGGAACCGGGTGGAGCGGCCGATCAGCGCCAGGTGCTGCACCGCGCCCGCGTTCGGAACGATCAACTGCGGCGCGTCGGCGCAGAGTTCACGGAAGGTCTGGGTCTTCTCGCCGGTCTCCGGATCCTTCTCGGACCGCTCGACCAGCTCCACCTCGCCGGCGTAGGACTCCAGGTACGGCAGCAGCTCGGCGGCGAACTCGGCCAGGAAGTCGAAGCGCATGTCCCGGTTGAGCGGCTGCGGCACCAGCAGCAGCCGGGGGTGCTCCCGGTCGGTGCCCAGCAGCACCGCCAGCGGGGCCCCCGCCTCGCCGGCGGCGGCCAGCGGCACCAGCACCATCGGACGCTCCGACAGGTGCCGGTGCCGGACGGTGGCGAGCGGCTCGGCGTGCCCGCTGCGGACGGCCTCCAGCCGGGCCAGCGTGTCCAGCAGGCTCACCGGGACGCCTCCCGGCTGCCGGTGCCGGAGCCGGTGCCGGCCGCACCGGCAGCGCCCGCGGAGCCTGCCGCGCACAGTGCCTCGGAGCGGAGTGCGGCGGCGTGGGCCAGCCGCACGGCCGCCTCGTCGGTGCCGTCCGGGCTGCCCTTCTCGGCGGCGGCCAGCGCCTCCTCCACCGTCCGTAGGGTGCCCAACTCGCCCCGTACGCCCCGGCCGAGCTGCTCCACCGCACCCGAGGTGCGGGCCTGTGACCGGCAGAGGAAGCCCAACTCGCAGGCGGCCAGGCAGTCCGGGCCGTAGCTGGCCGGCACCGCCTCCACCGCACTGCCCAACTCGGCCACCGGCCTGGTCGGCACCCCCGCCTGGTCCGGCGCCAGGTCGAAACTGGTGCCGGACGGCAGGGCCTCCAGCAGCTCCTCGATCCGGGTCAGCCGGGCCAGCTGACGCCTGGTCACCGAGAGCTCGCGGCGGACGTCCACGCTGCTCGCGGTCGGCCGGTTGGAGAAGTCCTTCGGGCAGACCAGCAGCACGCTCAGCTCGGGCGAGCCGGGCAACTGCTGCTGCCCGTACGGGGACTGGTCCACCGTCACGCCCGCCAGCTCGGCGGCGGCCTGCTGGAGCGCCAGCACGTACACCGCCGCCTGCCGGGCGGCCGCGCCGACCTTGGCGGGATCGGCGGAGCCGTCGATCACCGGGAAGGACTTGATCTCCACCACCGTGCAGCGGCCGCCGTGCACCAGCACCGCGTCCGGCTCCAGGTAGGCGGGGGTGCCGGCCACGGTGAGGCGGAGCATCGGGTGGTCCAGCAGCGTCCAGCCGTCGAGGTCGGCCGCCGCCTCGGCCAGCACCTGGCGGGTCCGGTCCGCCCGGGTGGCCGGGGCGGAGCGCGGCAGCAGGTCGGGGACCGTCAGGGGGCTTCCCTCGGGCGGGAGTCCGAGCCTGGCCCGGAGCGGGGCCAGCAGGGCGGCGTAGCCGTCGTCCTTGAGACGGGCCTCGAAGACGTTCCCCCGGGTGATCGCGAACGGTGACTGCCCGAACGGCGCGGGCCGCCCCAACCGCTCCGCCACCGCGCGCTTGTCCACCCCGGCCGCATCGAGCACCGCCCGCCGCCGGCACCCCGGATTGGCCGCGAGGGCGGCCAGCGCCCGGGCGTCGAGGCTGCGCTGCGGCGCCGGGCCGCGCAGTTCGCGGAGCCGCCGCGCGACCGGCTCCGCCTGCCCTTGGATCGAGACGTTCATGGTGCGGCCCAGTCTCGCACCCACCACCGACACTTCGGGTCAGGACGGCCCGACCCGGGATGCTCCGGGCGACCCGGGCGCGGCCGGCGGCCCCTGGTCGGTGGTGATGCCCGTGGCGACCGCGAGGACGGCGAGGCGGATCCGGTTGTCCCGGCCGGTCTTCGCCATCAGGTTCGCGACGTGCGTCTTGACCGTGGTGACGCCCAGGAGCAGGCGATCGGCGATCTCCCGGTTGGACAGCCCGCCGCCGACCAGGCCGAGCACCTCCCGCTCGCGCGGGGTGATGTCGGGCACCGCCGGGCGGTCGGAGCCGGCGTCGGGGCCGGGACCGGGAGCCTTGGCGGCCCGGGCGTCGACGGCGTGGCCGACCAACCGGTCGAGAGCGGCCCGGCTGAACGGGGCCTCGCCGTCCGCGGCCCGGCGCACGGCGTCGACCAGTTGGGCCGGTGGGGTGTCCTTCACCAGGAAGCCGCAGGCCCCGGCGGCGAGCGCCGGGTAGAGGTGGTTGTCGTCGTCGAAGGTGGTGAGCGCGACGACGCGGGTGGCGGGGCGGGCCGCCAGGATCCGGCGGGTGGCGGTGACGCCGTCCAGGACGGGCATCCGAAGGTCCATCAGGACGACGTCCGGACGGAGGCGTTCGGCCAGCCGCACCGCCTCGGCGCCGTTCTCCGCCTCGGCGAGGACCTCGATGTCGGGGGCCTGCTCGAAGAGCATGCGCAGGCCCATCCGGACCAGCTGCTGGTCGTCGGCCACCAGGACGCGGATCACAGTGTCTGCTCCGGGAGTCGTACGGGTGCGGGAGAGGCGGGCAGTTCGGCGGTGAGCGACCAGCCCCGCGGGGTCGGGCCCGCCTCCAGGCGGCCGCCGAGCAGGTCGACGCGTTCGCGCATGCCGACCAGCCCGTGCCCGGACGTGCCTCGGGCCGGGGCCGGTGGCGGGGCCGGCCGACCGGGACGACCCGCCCCGTCGTCCCGGAGCGTCAGGTGCACGGTGTCGTCCTCGGCCATCCGGACGGTCAGCTCGGCCCGGGTGCCGCTGCCGGCGTGCCGGGCGGTGTTCGCGAGGCCCTCCTGGGCCAGGCGGAGCACGGCGAGGCCGCGGACCGCGTCGAGGTGCGCGAGGGCCGGGTCCACGACGGCGGTGACCGTCAGACCGGTGCGGCGGCCGCCCTCCAGGACGGATTCCAGAGCGCCCGGCAGTGCCCCGGGCGTGACCAGGGCGGAGGCCGCACCGGGGCCCGCGACGCCGTCCGGATCGCGCAGCACGGCCACCAGGCGGCGCAGGTCGGCGAGTGCCTCGCTGCCGCTGGCGTGCAGGTCGTCGAAGACCTCGGTCACCCGCGGGTCGACGGTGGCGGCGGGGAGGACGTGCCGGGCGATGCCGACGCGCAGCACCATCGACGAGACGTGATGGGCCACCAGGTCGTGCAACTCGCGTGCGATGGTGGTGCGTTCGGCGGCGCGGGCGGCCAGCACCCGCTCTCCGGCGCCGGCCGCCTCCCGGGCCGCGTGCGCGCGGGCGTCGCGGGCGGCGTCGCGGGTGGTCCGCAGGTACGCGCCCAGGAGCAGCGGCAGCCCGGCCACGATGCCCATCTTGTAGAGCACGGAGGGGAGTTCGCCGGGGAGGTCGGCGAGGCGGTTCGCCGCGACGGCCAGGGCCAGCACCACCGAGCCGGCCACCGGACGGCGGCCGTGCTCCCGGACGGCCAGCTCGAAGACGGTGACGGCCGCGAGCACCTTCAACGCGGGGACGATGTCCGAGCCGAGCGCGTGCGCGGCGACGAGCAGGCCGGACAGCAGCAGCACCGCGCCGAACGTCCACCTGGCCGCGATCGCGCACAGGGCGGTCCCGGCCGCCGCGAGGGCCACGTCCCGGACACCGGAGGGCCGGTGCACCAGGAGGAGGTCACCGACCAGGACGCCGACCAGCGCCACCGTCCGCAGGGCGGCGAACCGTTGGTCGAACACCAGCTCCATGCCTGATCGGTTCACGCGCCTCACGATAGGCGGGTGTCCGCTCGCCCCGGGTCCTGCCGTGGGAGGAGGGAGCCTCCTCCCACGGGCCGCGAGGTCCGGCCCGTCGGCCGAGCCGGAAGCCCGGTGCGGACTGCGAGCGTGGTCGCCATGGAGACGAACGCGAACGGCAACACGAACGGGAACGACAACGGGACCGAGAGCGCGACGGGCGGCCCGAAGGCGGCCGGGCCGGGGCGGCGGGCCCTGCTCGGTGGCGCGGCCGCCGTCGGCGCGGCGGGCGCCCTGCTCGGCGCGGGTGCCCGGACGGCGAGCGCCGCTCCGGCGGGGCGGCGGGGCGGGGAAGGACGGTTCCAGGGCAGGTCGGTGCTCATCACCGGCGGTACCTCGGGCATCGGCAGGGCCACCGCCCGGGCCTTCGCGGCGGCCGGCGCCCACGTCGGATTCTGCGGCAGGCGGGCCGAGTTGGGACGCCAGGTGGAGCGGGAGATCCGGGACGCGGGCGGCGAGGCCACGTACGTGCGGGCCGACGTGCGGGAGGCCGGGCAGGTGCAGGAGTTCGTGGACCGGATCGCGAGCCGGTACGGCGGGATCGACGTGGCGTTCAACAACGCGGGCATCGGCAGCGCCAAGGCACCGCACGAGCTGAGCGTCGAGGAGTGGGAGGACGTCCAGGCCACCAACGCCAGGGGCGTCTTCCTCGCCGTCAAGTACGAGGTCCCGTACATGCTCGGGGCCGGGCGCGGCGTCATCATCTGCACCTCCTCCTCGGCGGCCGAACAGGCCCGGCCGACCAGCGCCGCGTACACCGCGAGCAAACGGGCCGTGCAGGGCATCGTGAAGGCCGCCGCGCTCGCCTACGGCCCCCGGGGCATCCGGGTCAACGCGCTCCTGCCGGGCACCACCGACACCCCCTTCGTCCGCCCGCCCGGCATCCCCGACGAGGCGTGGGCCGCCTACAAGAGGGCGTTCGGTCCGCTCAACATCGACGGACTGGAGCGGATGGCCGAGGCCGAGGAGATCGCGCGCGCCGTGCTCGGGCTCGCCTCCGACGACTTCCCCTACATGACGGGAGCCTCCGTCGCGGTGGACGGCGGCAGCACGGCCGGCCGGAAGATGGTCCAGCCGGGCCGGGCCTGAGTGGGTGGTGGAGGGCCCGGCAGCCGTGCCGGCTCCGGCGGTGGGGGATCATGGGGGTGTCGGCGACTCGATGGCGAGGCTGGCCGGTGCCCGTCTTGGCCGGGGAGGAACTGCCAACGAGTTGTGAGGAGCCGCTCATGCCCGCCCGTATCGTGCTCGTCCGCCACGGTGAGACCGCCTGGTCCGTCACCGGCCAGCACACCGGCCGCACCGACGTGCCGCTCACCGAGGAGGGCCGCGAGATGGCCCGTGCCCTCGGGGTCCGGCTGGCCGGCGCGCCGTGGCACGGCCTGCCGGAGGCGACCGTGTACACCAGCCCGCTCTCCCGGGCCCGGGAGACCTGTGAGCTGGCCGGTCTCGGCGCCCGCGCGGTGGACCGCGAGGAGTTGCTGGAGTGGGACTACGGCCAGTACGAGGGCCGGACCGGTCCGGACATCCGGGCCACCGACCAGCCCGGCTGGCTGATCTGGCGGGACGGCGTGCCCGGCGGCGAGGAGCTCTCCGAGGTCGCGGCCCGGGTGGACGCCTTCCTGGCCGGCCTGCACGAGGAGCACGGCACCCCGGAGCCGGACACCACCACCATGCACTGCGCCGACCACGACGTGGTGGTCTTCGCCCACGGGCACCTGCTGCGCATCCTGACGGCCCGTTGGCTGGGCCTGCCGCCCGAGTTCGCGCAGCGGTTCAAGCTGGGAACGGCCGCCCTCTCCGTCCTCTCCTGGGAGTACGGGGCCCCGGCGGTCGAACTCTGGAACGACCAGTCCCACCTCGGCAAGTAGCCGGACCCGACCCCGCCGCCGGGCTCAGGCGGCCTCGTGCGCGGCCAGGAAGGCCGCCACCTCCGGGACGGCCCGGTGCGCCCGCAGCTGCCGCGCCGTCCCGGAGAGCATGGCCCGGATCCGGGCCGAACGGACCTCGCCCAGCAGCGCCGTCGCCTCGGAGGCGAGCACGGCGGCCCCGGCCAGGTCCCCGAGTCCGAGCCGGTCGTGGGCCAACTCGGCGGTGTAGAGCACCCGGTTGCGGACGAAGTGCGGCTCCTGGAGGTCCACCGCCTGGCGGGCCAGCACCCCGGCCCGGTCCCAGACCTCCAGGGCGGACCAGCACTGGGACTCCAGCCCGGCGATCTCGGCCTCGCCGAAGAAGGTCATCCACTCCGGGTCGGCCTCCGCCTCGCCCTGGTCGAAGAGCGTGTACGCCCGCCCGAGCGCCCGCTCGCACGCCCCCCGGTCGCGCAGCAGTGCCCATGCCCCGGCCTCCCGCATGGCGAGCAGCGAGAGCAGCCGGGCGGAGTCGAGCCGGCGGGCGGCGGACTGCCCGGCCTGGGCGGCCCGCAGGGCCTCCCGGGCCCGGCCGGTGTCCCGGGCCAGGAAGGCGCTGTTGCAGAAGACGTGCGCCTCCAGGGCCGGGTCGTTGGCCATCCGGGCGGTGGCCAGCGCCTCGGCGTAGAAGGAACGGGCCTCCACGGTGCGGTCCGAGTCGTGTGCCAGCCAGCCCACCGAGATGGCCAACTCGCCGGCGCCGGACTGGAGTCGGCGCTCGGTGGCGGCGCCGTAGTCGCCGTCGTTGAGCAGCACGTAGGCACTGCGCAGGGACTGCCCGGCCAGCTCGAACAGGGTGTCGGCGCCGTGCACGTCGTCCAGCAACCGGATGTCGCGGACGGCCTGTTCGACGCCGCGCACCTCGGCGGAGCCGACCCGGCGCGGCGGCGGCACGGTGTGCCCGGGGGCGGTGGAGCGGGGAGCGGCCATGGCGGGACGGTCCAGGCCGAGGGCGGCGGCCAGCGAGGTGGGGGCCACCACGGTGGCCGGTCCGCCGGTCAGGAAGGTTCGGCGACGCAAGTCGTCGTGCTCCTCGTCGGGAAGGTACGGGGCGTCGAGCGGCGGCAGCCCGCCGGGACGAAGCCTCGGACCCGGGACTGACGGCGGGTCGGCCGCGCGGCGGCGGACCGCCGTACGCGGGGTGAACCCGAGCTCGGCCGGCGAGCGGTCGGGCCACATGTGCCGGAACACCCGCTCGTACGCGTAGTTGGGACAGCGGATCTCGCCGGACTCCACCCGGCCGACGTAGCGCGCGTCGCAGGAGACGTGCTCGCCGATCTCCCGGGCGGCCCGTCGGATCGCGAGCGCGAACTCGCCGGGGGAGAGGTCACCCCGGAGCGCTCGCATGGCGGCGTTGGGGACGGGTGGTCTCGTGGCTGCCATGGTGCTGCGCTCCGAGTCGGGGGTCTCGATCCAGCGCAGAGAGTACCGACTGTCACGGACCGGACACGTCCGGTTGTGGGTTGATGTACGGTCAATTACCCATAAAAGGGACAGAGTTGCGCTGAAATGCCATGAAGTGCCATGGGTTGCTGTACGTCAGCCCGTGGCCTTTCGGCACCCTTTCGCGTTGTCCTGATACATGGCGGCCCCTGGCCGACCCCACGCCGTCCGGCGCACCCGGACGAGCGGCCGGGGCCGCCGAGTTGACGAGGAGACAGGAGGGCCCATGGCCGCCGGACTTCCGCAGTACCGTCACATCACCGTCCCGGTCACCCCCAGGCCCGTCCGCCCCCTGCTCGCGGCGGCGCCGCTCGCGCCCGTCCTGCCCTCCTCCCCGGCCGGCTTCGACACCGTCACGGTGGCGGTCCGGCACGGCCTGGAGACGGTGGACATCCTGCGCCTGCGCCGCGCCTGCGGCACGGTCCTGCAGAGCGACGGCGGCACCGCCATCGCGTTCCTCGTCCCCGCAGGGGTGGCCGGGCAGTGGCACCTGCCCGGCACCTCCTGTACGCCGGGGGCCCGGCTGCTCCCCGCCACCGACCCGCGCTGGGTGATGCCGCCGTCCGGCCCCGGTGCGCTGGCCCGGCCGACCGACCCCTGGGTGCTCCGCTCCGGCCTCTGCGAGGCCGCCTGCACCCTGGCCGCCGGGGGCCTCGGGCCGTTCTGAGCCGAGCCGCCGCCTCCTGCCCCGGCCGCCGCCCACCTTCTCCGCCCCGCCTTCTCCGGCCCGTCCTCTCCGCCTCGTGCTCCCCGCCCGCCCCGCATCCGCGTGCTGAGGGCCCGTCGACTCCGAGGCAGGCCCGGCCCGGTCCGCCGGCCCGGCCTGTGGTTCCGTGCCGTGTCCCGCCCCGCTGACCTGCGGCTCCGTGCCGTGCCCAGGGCTGTCGTCCGGCGATAATGGCTGCCATGGGACGCAACCGGGCCGGTCGGGCTCGCACCGAGACCGAGCCGGACGCCGGCGCCGCCACCTCTGCCGCGTCCGCCACCGGCGCCGAGGGCCGTACCCACGCCCAGGGCCCACTGGCCCGGAAGGTCGCCTCCGGCATGGCCGAGCTGGTCCCCGACCGGGACCGCGCCCGGGCCTGGACGCTGCTGCTGGACGGAGCCCCGCAGTCCCTGGTGGACCTGGCGGACCCGACCCACCTCGGCTTCGAGTACCAGCGCCGCCTGGGCCACCTGATCGACCTGGCCGCCCCGCCCGGCCGTCCGGTCACCGTGCTCCACCTCGGCGGCGGGGCGCTCACCCTGGCCCGCTACACCGCCGCCACCCGCCCGAGGTCCCGTCAGCAGGTCGCCGAGATCGACCCCGAGCTGACCGAACTGGTGCGCGCCGAACTGCCGTTGGAGCGCGGATGGCAGATCAAGGTGCGCGGCGCGGACGCCCGTGCGGTGCTGGAACGCACTCCCGAGGGATCGGTGGACCTGGTGATCGTCGACGTCTTCTCCGGGGCCCGGACCCCGGCGCACTGCGCCACCATGGAGTTCGCCGCCCTGGCCGCCCGGGCGCTGGCCCCCGGCGGGCGGTACGCGGCGAACATCGCCGACGGCGGCGCGCTGCCCTTCGCCCGCTCCCAGGTGGCCACCCTTCGGGCGGTCTTCCCCGAGGTCTGCCTGATCGCCGATCCGGCGGTGCTGCGCGGCAAGCGCTTCGGCAATCTGATCCTGGCGGCCGCTCAGCAGGCGCTCCCGCTCGACGAGTTGGGCCGCCGGGTGGCCTCCGACTCCTACCTCGGCCGGATCGAACACGGCCGGGGGCTGGCCGACTTCACGGCCGGGGCGCTCCCGGCCACCGACGCCACGGCGGCGCCGTCCCCGACCCCGCCGCCCGGCGTCTTCCGATGAGCCGCAAGACCGCCGAGCCGTAGGGCCGAAGGGTCGCGGAGCTCAGTGCCCGCGCGGCAGGCCCTTGTGCTTGTACATCGCCGCCCCGGTGAGCAGCATCCCGGCCGCGATCGGCACCAGCACGGCGGTGAGCTCGCCCTCGATCTCCACCGGGCTGGCGGCGGCCAGTGCCACGTCCTCCTCCGGTGCGGCGAGCGACCAAGTGCCCTGCGGCAGCTGCACGGTGGCGGTCCGGACAGCGGATGCCGCCGGGCCGCCACCGTCGGTGGGGATCCGTGCCGGCCCGACCGCGGGGGCCGGTGCGGAGGCGGGGGGTTCGATCCTCGGCCGGGCGCCGGGCCCGGGCACCCCCGGCTCGTCCTCGGGGGTGGAGCGGGAGGCCCGCGGCCCGTCGCCGCGCGGCTGCGGCGGCACCGAGGGGAGCAGCACCGCCGCGATGGCGAAGGCGTCCGGCACGGTGGTGGCCTGGCCGGGCAGCGGGAGCCCGTCGGTCTTGATCCGCTCCTGGAGGGCCTTGGCCACCGAGGCGGTCTGCTGCTCCAGCACCGGGGTCGCGACCCCGGTCAGCTGGCCCAACAGGGCCGGGGCGTCCGCCCGTTGGACCAGGTCGGGCCCGAGCAGCCCGGCCACCGCCGAACCGTCCGCGGCGTACGCGACCCCCACTCCCAGCCCGAGGCCCCAGACGTGGGCGAGTACCGCCCCGCCGGCCGCCAGCGTCCTGGTGCGCGGCCGGGGCAGCCGCCCCCGCCCGGCGCCGGCATCGGCGCCGGTGACCGGGACGGCGCCCGCCCCGACATCCGTTCCGACGCCCGCCCCGGCACCCGCTACGGCCTCCGCCGCGGAGTCCGTACACTCGCCGTCCGGTCCCTCGACTCGCGGCTGCGCCACGTGGTTTGCTCGCACGTCAACAGAGAACGAAACCCCACCCGCGAAGGTCACGCCCCGTCGGTTCGGCGAGGTGCGTGCGCGGGGAGCGTTCCGGTACGGATCACCTCGGCGTACCAGTGCGCGCTGGCCTTCGGGGTGCGGGCCAGCGTCTCGTAGTCCACGTGCACGGCGCCGAAGCGCTTCGCGTACCCGTACGCCCACTCGAAGTTGTCCAGCAGGGACCAGAGGTAGTACCCCCGCACGTCGGCGCCGAGCTCCACCGCCCGGGCCAGCGCGGCCAGGTGGCCGTGCAGGTAGGCGATCCGGTCCTGGTCGTCCACCGTGCCGTCGGGGCCCACCCGGTCCTCGAAGGCGGCGCCGTTCTCGGTGACCAGCATCGGCAGGCCGGGGTGGTCGCGGTGGACCGCGAGCAGCAGGTCGGTCAGGCCGCTCGGGTCGATCGGCCAGCCCATCGCGGTCACCTCGCCGGGGGCGAGGTGGAAGGCCACCTCGTCGGCGCCCGGCCAGGGGGAGTGCGCGCTGGCGCCGTGGCCGTCGTGGCGGGGCAGGTGTGCGGCGCTGGCGGCGCTCGAAACCACCGTCGGGGTGTAGTAGTTGATGCCCAACAGGTCGATCGGGCGGGAGGCCTCGGCCAGGTCGCCCGGCTGCACCAGGGCGTCCCAGTCGACCAGGTGGGCGGTGTCGGCGAGCAGGTCGGCGGGGTAGGCACCGTCGAGCATCGGGCCGGTGAAGATCCGGTTGCCGACGGCGTCGATCCGGCGGGCCGCGTCCAGGTCGGCCGGGTCCCCGGTGAGCGGGCGGACCTGGTGCAGGTTGAGGGAGACGGCGAGCTGCGCGGTGCGGGGGAGCGCGGCGCGCAGGGCGCCGACGGCGAGGCCGTGGCCGAGGTTGAGGTGGTGGGCGGCGCGCAGGGCGTCGGCCGGGTCGGTGCGGCCGGGGGCGTGCACGCCGGAGCCGTAGCCGAGGAAGGCGCTGCACCAGGGCTCGTTGAGGGTGGTCCAGGTGGAGACCCGGTCGCCGAGCGCCTCCGCCGCCAGGGCGGCGTACTCGGCGAAGCGGTACGCGGTCTCCCGGGCGGGCCAGCCGCCGGTGTCCTCCAGGTGCTGGGGGAGGTCCCAGTGGTAGAGGGTGGCGACGGGGGTGATGCCGTGGGCCAGCAGTTCGTCGCACAGGGCGCGGTAGAAGTCCAGGCCGTGCTCGACGGCGGGGCCGCGGCCGGTGGGCTGGATGCGGGGCCAGGAGAGCGAGAACCGGTAGGCGGTGAGGCCGAGTTCGGCCATCAGCCGGACGTCCTCGCGGAAGCGGTGGTAGTGGTCCACGGCGATGTCGCCGGTGTCCCCGCCGGCCACCTTGCCCGGGGTGTGGCTGAAGGTGTCCCAGATCGAGGGGGTGCGGCCGCCCTCGGCGGCGGCGCCCTCGATCTGGTACGCGGCGGTGGCGGCGCCCCAGGCGAAGCCGGGCGGGAAGGCCGGGCGGAGGGTCGCCTCGGTGCCGAGCGGGCCGGGGTCGGTCACGGTCATAACGGGAGCGCTCCCAAGGTAGAGGGGCTGACGCGCGGTCAGCTCTTGACGGCACCGGCGGTGATGCCGCCGACGATGTGCTTGCCCAGGACGGCGAAGATCAGCAGCAGCGGCAGGGTGCCGACCAGGGCGCCGGTCATGATGACCGCCTGGTTGATGTCGTACGCGCTGCCGCCGCCGATCGCGGAGAGCGCGACCTGCACCGTCGGGTTCTGCTGGGTGAGCACCACGAAGGGCCAGAAGAAGTCGTTCCAGGACTGCACGAACACCAGCATGCCCAGCACCGCCATGGCCGGCCGGGCGATCGGGAAGACCACGTGCCAGACGATCCGCAGGCTGTGCGCACCGTCCATCCGGGCCGCCTCGACCAGCTCCACCGGCAGGGCCTCGGCCAGGAACTGGCGCATGAAGAAGACCCCGAAGGCGGCCACCAGGGAGGGCAGGACCACCGACTGCAGCTGGTTGCCCCACTCCAGGTCGGTGATGATCCGGTAGAGCGGGATCACGCTCAGCTGGGGCGGGATGGTCATGGTCGCCACCACCACGGTGAGCAGGGCGTTGCGGCCCCGGAACGGCAGTTTGGCGAAGGCGAAGCCGGCCAGGGTGGAGAAGGCCACGGTGGAGAGCGAGACCAGGCCGGCCACGATGGTGGAGTTGAGCAGCGCCTTCCCCATCGCGGCCTGCTCCCAGACGGTGGAGACGTTGGCCCAGAGCGAGCCGCCCGGCAGCAGCGGCGGCGGGGACTGGGCGACCCGCTCACCGGTGTGGGTGGCGGCCACGAAGGTCCAGTAGAGCGGGAAGAGGGAGACCACGGCGGCCAGGCCGAGCAGCAGGTAGCTGACCGGGCCCGCCTTGTCCTGGTCGCCGGCCCCGGCCCGGAACCGCCACCTGGTGGCGGGCGCCGGCCGGGCGGCGGCGGGGCCGGGCGTCGTGGTGGGTCCGGAGGGCGTGGTGGGGGTGCTCAGGGTGCTCATCGCTCAGGCTCCCAGCTCGGTGCGGCGGCGGCGCCGGGCGATCAGCAGGTTGACCGCACCGACCAGCAGCAGGATCAGCAGCATCGTCCAGGCCACCGCCGAGGCGCGGCCCAACTGGCGGTTGGGCCAGCCGAGTTCGTACAGGTACAGGCTCAGGGTCTGGAACTGGTGCGCGGAGCCGCCGCTCACCCCGACACCGCCGCCGAACAGCATCGGCTCGCCGAACAGCTGGGTGGCGCCGATGGTCGAGACGATCACCGTGAACAGGATGGTCGGCCGGATCGAGGGGATGGTGATCCGGGTGAACTGCTGCCAGCGGGACGCCCCGTCGAGGGCGGCCGCCTCGTACAGGTCCTTCGGCACGGCCTGCATCGCGGCCAGGTAGATCAGCGCGTTGTAGCCCGTCCAGCGCCAGGTCACGATGGTGGCGATGGCGATCTGCGAGGGCCAGGTGTCGGCGAACCAGTCGGTGCGGTCGAAACCCAGTGCGGAGAGTGCCCAGTTGACGATGCCGTAGTCCGGGTTGAACAGCTGGACGAAGACCAGGGTGGCCGCCGCGATCGAGGTCGCGTACGGGGCGAGCACCGCCACCCGGAGGAAACCCCGGCCGCGCAGGCGGTAGTTGAGCAGGTGCGCCAGGCCGAGGGCCATCAGCAGCTGCGGGACGGTGGACAGGACGCCGATGGTGAAGGTGTTCCGCAGCGCCGTCCAGAACTGCTCGCTCCCCCACAACCGGGTGTAGTTGCCGAGGCCGCGCCACTCCATGACGTCCGGGGTGAGCAGGTCCACCTGGTGCAGGGAGAGCCAGCCGGTCCAGATCAGCGGGACGAGACCGAAGGCGGCGAAGCAGAGGAAGAACGGGGCGACGTAGGCGTAGGGCGCGGCCTTGAGGTCGAGCCGGTACAGGCGGGAGCGCCGGCTCGACGGTGCCGCCGGACGGTGGCCGGTGCGTTCGGCACGCTCGGCGCGTTCGGTGCGGGGTGGGGCGGGGGTGGCCACGGGGCGTCCTCCCGGGGTGGTGGGGCACCACCCCGGCCGACGGGCCGTCAGGGGCTCGCGGCCGGGGTGGCGGCTCGGAACTGGTGGGCGTCGGGCGTCAGTTGGTGATCTTGTCGTCGATCGTCTTCAGCACGTTCTGCCAGGCCTTGGCCGGGTCGGTGCCGTGCTCCTCGATGTCGAGGATCCCGTTGTCGGTGATGATGGTCTTGGCGGTGCCGTCGTCCGGGCCGATCTTCGCGGGCTGGATCGAACCGGCCGCGGCGGCGTAGATCTTGCCGGTCGGGGTGTCACCGAAGTAGTCCAGCGTCGCCGACTGCACGGCCGGGAGCTTGAGTCCGGCGGCGGTCGAGGGCAGGTTGCCGACCTTGGTGAAGACCTTGGCCTGCTGCTCCGGCGCGGTCAGCCAGGCGGCCAGCTCGGCGGCCTCCTTGGTGTGCTTGCCGGCCTTCGGCACGGTCAGGAAGGCCCCGCCCCAGTTGGCGGCGACCGGCGCCGCGGCGATGTCCCACTTGCCCTTGCCGGCCTCGCCGGACTGCTTGCTGACGATGCCGGTCATCCAGGACGGGCAGACCACGGTGGCGAACTTGGCGTTGGCGAACGCGGACTCCCAGGGCTTCTGGAACTGCCGCAGCCCGGCGCTGATCTTCGCCTGCGAGGCGGCCACCGAGAGGGACCAGGCCTTCTGCACGCTGGCGCTGCCCTTGACGTCCAGCTTCCCGGAGGCGTCCGAGTACTGCTGGGCGTCGCTGGAGATCACCGCGTTGAACAGGCCGCTGGCCGAGTCGGTGAAGAAGGTCCCCGCCGGGGCCTTGGCCTGGTACTCCTTGCCCTTGTCGACGAACTTCGACCAGTCCCCGGCCCAGAGCGCGCCGACCGCCTCCCGGTCGGTGGGCAGCCCGGCCTGCTGGAACAGGTCCTTGCGGTAGCAGATCGCCATCGGGCCGATGTCGGTGCCGAGGCCGATCAGCGCACCCTGCGCGGTGGTCGCCTGCTGCGACTTCCAGGGCAGCCAGGCCCCGGCGCTGACGCCCTCGGTCTTGCCGAGGTCGACGAACTTGTCCGCCAACTTGCCGGTGGCCTGGGCGATGTAGCCCACCTCGACGGCCTGGACGTCGGCCAGGCCGCTGCCGGCCGCGAGGCGGGTGGTGAGCGCGTCCCAGTACTTCTGGCCGTCCTGGGCGGTCTCGTACTTGACGGTGATGTTCGGGTGGGCCGCCATGTACTCCTGGTAGAGCCCTGCTTCCTGGTAGCCGAAGGTGCCGAAGTCGCCGACGGTGAGGGTGATCTTGCCGCCCGCGGAGTCGCCCGCGGAGCCTCCGGCGGCGCTGGAGCAGCCCGTCAGTACGAGGGCGGCGGTGGCGAGGGCGGCGGCTCTGTGGGGGAGGGCGGTGCTGCGGCGCATGGCGTTCTCCTTGGTCCGGGTGGGAAGGTATGAGAGTGTGGGAGCGCTCCCATGGGTGCCTGCCGGAAGGTTGCTGGCTGGCGGGGGTGGGTGTCAAGAGCAGTTGCCGGATCGTTTTCGGTTCGACCGTCGGACCGGTCCGACGACCGGCCGGTGGATCGGAGGGCGGATCGGAGGGTGGGCCGGTGTCCGCCCGTCGGGTCCGGGGTCGGTGCGCTGCCCCTCGCACCGGCCACAATGAGCAGCGAACAGCCCGATCACGTGCCCGATCACGTACGCGTCCCACGAGGTGAGCGATGAGCCAGACCGCCGCACAGCGCCCGACGGGGCCCCGGGGGGAACCGGGGGCCGGCCGGACCACGGCCCGCCCCACCCTGGAGGAGGTCGCGGCCCTCGCCGGGGTCGGCCGGGGCACCGTCTCCCGGGTGGTCAACGGCTCCCCGCGGGTGAGCGACAAGGCCCGCGAGGCCGTCAACGCCGCCATCGCCGAGCTCGGTTACGTCCCCAACCGGGCCGCCCGCACCCTGGTCACCTCGCGCACCGACTCGATCGCCCTGGTGGTGCCGGAGGCGGAGACCAGACTGTTCTCGGAGCCGTACTTCTCCGACATCATCAGCGGGGTCTCGGCGGAGCTCGCCGAGACCGACATGCAGCTGCTGCTGATCCTGGTCCGCAACCAGCGCGAGCGGGAACGACTTTCGGCCTATCTGACCGCGCAACGGGTGGACGGCGTACTGGTGGTGTCGGTGCATCAGGACGACCCGCTGCCGGCCCTGCTGGAGAGCCTGGAGATTCCCTCGGTGCTCGCCGGGCGCCGGGGCGACCTGGAGCCGCTCAGCTACGTCCACGCCGACAACGCGGGCGGGGCCAGGATGGCCGTCCGGCACCTGCTGCGGCGCGGATGCGAGCAGGTCGCCACCATCACCGGGCCGATGGACATGGAGGTGGCCAGGGCCCGGCTGGCCGGGTACCGGGGGGCGCTGGAGGAGGCCGGGCGCCCGTATCGGGAGGAGCTGGTGGTGCTCGGCGACTTCACCGAGGAGGGCGGGCGGCTGGCGATGCGCGAGCTGCTGACGCGCCGTCCGGAGGTGGACGGGGTGTTCTGCGCCTCGGACGTGATGGCGGCGGGGGCGATGCAGGTGCTCCGGGCCGCCGGGCGGCGGGTGCCGGACGACGTGGCGGTGATCGGCTTCGACGACTCGATCGTGGCCCGGCACACGGAGCCGGCCATGACCAGCGTGCGGCAGCCGATCGAGGAGATGGGGCGGACGATGGCGCGGCTGCTGCTCGACGAGATCGCGGAGCGGGGGCGGGCGCGGCGGCAGGTAGTGCTGGCGACCGAGCTGGTGGTGCGGGACTCGGCCTGACAGGGCGCTGCCGTGCTCGGGTGGAGGCTCCGGTCCCGGCGCTGGACCCGGCCTGGGGCTTGGCTCCCTGCTCCGGCCTCGGCTCCGTGCCCGGCCCCGGCTCCGTGCCTTGCTCTCGGCCCCGGCCCGGGTGAATGTGATGTGGCTCACCCGGGCCGGGGTCGAGGGCGGGGCTGACGTCGGGTCAGGCTCCGGTCAGGCGTTCGGGCGCAGGGTCCAGGAGATCTTCATGGTGCTGGTGACGTCGCCGTCCTCGCGCGTGACGTCCACGGTGACCTCGAACTCCGGGCGCTCGCCCTTGTCCAGCTCGGCGACCACGTCGGCGACCGGGCGGCCGAGGGTCGCGGTGGCGGTGAGCGGGCCCTTGGCCAGCTTGAGGTAGGCGGTCTCGGTCTTCACGACCAGCGGCACGGCCCGGCCCAGCTGGTCGCCGAAGGCGGCCAGGACGATGCAGCCGCTGGCGGTCTCGGCCAGCGTGAACATCGCACCGGCGTGCGGGCCGCCGACGTGGTTGCGGTACTCGGGCCGGTCCGGGAAGCGGAGCACGGCGCGCTCGGGGGTGGTCTCCAGGTACTCCAGGCCGAGGGTGTGGGCCATGGGGACGGTGGAGTCGAGCAGCTGGCCGATCTGGGTCATGGTCATGGGCGCGATGTTACTAGCCGGTAGGAAGTGGGGGTAGTGCCTGCCCGGTGATCGTCTGCGGGAACGCGAAAAGCCTTCAGGGCCTGGTCCGTTGAGACCAGGCCCTGAAGGCGATGGGGTGAGTGACGGGACTCGAACCCGCGGCCACCTGGACCACAACCAGGTGCTCTACCAACTGAGCTACACCCACCATCTGTCCGGGGCGTTCCCGCTCCGACAGGAAGAACTCTACAGGATCGGAGAGGGTGCTCGCGCCAGGGTTTCGGTGACGGGTGGTCGAGGGCCGCTGGTCAGCCCGCCGGAGGGGCGGGCCGGGCCCCGGTGGCGGTGCCGGCCGGTGTCCGGCGGTCCGTCAGGTCGTCGGCAGCTGGTACTTGGCGGCGATCGTCCGGGCGGCGTCGGTGTCCGGACCGGGCTGGGGGACGAACACCGCCTCGCGGTAGTAGCGGAGTTCGGCGATGCTCTCCCGGATGTCCGCCAGGGCGCGGTGGTTGCCGCCCTTCTGCGGGCTGTTGTAGTAGGCCCGCGGGAACCAGCGGCGCGCCAGCTCCTTGATCGAGGACACGTCGACGATCCGGTAGTGGAGGTGGCCCTCCAGGGCGGGCATGTCCCGGGAGAGGAAACCCCGGTCGGTGGCCACCGAGTTGCCGCAGAGCGGGGTCTTGCCGGCCTCGGGCGCGTGCTCGCGGACGTAGGCGAGCACCATGGCCTCGGCCTCGGCCAGGGTCACGCCGTTCTCCAGCTCGTCGAGCAGGCCGGAGGAGGTGTGCATGGTGCGCACCACGTCCGGCATGTTCTCGAGCGCGGCGGCGGGCGGACGGATGATGACGTCCACGCCCTCGCCGAGGACGTTGAGTTCGGAGTCGGTCACCAACGCGGCGACCTCGACCAGGGCGTCCCGGTCGAGGTCGAGCCCCGTCATTTCACAGTCGATCCATACCAGGCGGTCATTCACGCCCCTCAGCCTACGGCGCGATCCCTCGAGCCGGACAGTTGTCGCCCCGGTGCGGGTTCGGTGCCGTTGCCCGTGGCGGGGCGTTCGGCGTGTTGGCCGTGCTGCTCGGGGTGCTCCTGGTACGTCCGGTCGGAGCGCGGCGCGGACGGCGGTGCGCCGTCCGGGCGGTGACCCTGCGCCAGGTCACGGGCCGTCGGCTGGCCGGGGCCCTGACCGTGGCCGGGGCCGTAGCCCTCCTCGGTGGCGGCCGCGTGGGCGTGCTCGACGCCCGGCGCGGAACCGCCGACGGGGACGGCCGGTGCGTGCTGCCGGGCGCCGGCACCGCCGCCCGGGCGCTGGTGGCCGTGCTGGGGGGCCTGGCCGCCCTGGGACGGGACCAGTGGACGCGTCGGACCGTTCGTCAGGTGCGGTGCGCCGTGCGGTGCCATGGCCGGACGGTCCGCAGGGTGGGCCTGCGGGGGGACCGTCGCGACGGCGGTCTGACCCGGTGCGGTGCCGGCGGAACCGGGTACGGCCCCGCCGGCCAGGGAGGCCCCGCTCGCGGAGCTTCCGGCCGGGAGCGGACGCCTGGCCCGGTAGCTGGTCCGGTACGCGGCGGGGGAGACCCCGAGCTGCCGACGGAAGTGCCCGCGCAGCGCGACCGGGGAACGGAAGCCGCAGCGGCGCGCGACGTCGTCCACCGAGAGCTCGGACGCCTCCAGCAACCGCTGTGCCTGGAGCACCCGTTGGGTGATCAGCCACTGCAGCGGGGCGCTGCCGGTGAGCGTGCGGAACCGCCGGTCGAAGGTGCGGCGGCTCATGTAGGCGCGGGCGGCCAGGACCTCGACGTCGAACTGCTGGTTGAGGTTCTCCAGGGCCCAGGTCACGACCTCGGCGAGCGGGTCGTTGCCGATCTCCTCAGGTAAAGACTGATCGATGTACTGGGCCTGTCCTCCGCCGCTGCGGCGGTTGGGCACCACCAGGCGGCGGGCCAGGGCGTTGGCCGCCTCGGCGCCGTGGTCGCTGCGCACCACGTGCAGGCAGAGGTCTATCCCGGCGGCGGTCCCGGCGGAGGTGAGCACGTCGCCGTCGTCGACGAAGAGCTCGCGCGGATCGACGTGGACCTTCGGGTAGCGCTTGGCCAGCGTCGGCGCGTACATCCAGTGGGTGGTGGCCGGGCGGCCGTCCAGGAGGCCGGCGGCGGCCAGCACGAAGGCGCCGGTGCAGAGGCCGATGATCCGGGCGCCCTCGTGGTGGGCCTTGCGCAGGGCGGCGATCGCCTCCTGCGGGGGCGGCTGCGAGATCGAGCGCCAGGCCGGGACGACGATGGTGCCGGCCCGGGCGAGCGCCTCCAGGCCGTACGGGGCGGTGAGGGTCAGCCCGCCGGTGGTGGCGAGCGGTCCGTCCTCACCGGCGCAGACCAGCAGGCGGTACCGGGGGACTCCGGCGTCCTGGCGGTCCACGCCGAAGACCGAGAGCGGGATCGAGCTCTCGAAGATCGGGGCCCCGCCGAAGATCAGGACGGCGACCGTCTCGCGCCGTCGGCGGCCGGAGAGCTTGCGCGCGGCACTGCTGTGGCCGAGCAGTCCGTTTCCGGACGGGGTGACGGGCGGTTCGACGGCGACCGCGGTTCCGGCGGCGCCGGTCGGGGCGTTGTGGCCAGCATGGCCGGAGTGACCGCCGCGGCCGCCGTGACTCCCGGAGGCGGCGGCCTGCGAGAACTGGTTGTGCGTCAGTTGTGCTGCTGCCTGCGGGGACTGACCGGCCGACAGGGACGCGAGGGGCGAAGGCGAGCGCCGGGCAGCGGAGTTGGTGTGCTGCGACGGCGGGGCCGACTGGCTCGGGGCGGCGAGGGGGACCGGGGAGTGGCCCTGGTGGGCGCCGTACTGCGGTCCGTGCGGATGCCCGAACTGCGCTCCGAGCGGGGAGCCGTGCTGCGGGGCGTGCTGCGGGTGCGGGCCGAGGTGCGAACCCGGGGGCGGTGGGCTGGGCTGGTGCGGCGCGGTCTCTCTCGACGAGCGGATCGTGAAGCCGGCCGACGGCTGGCCGCCGCCAGGACCCGTATCGCTCCTGCTCACCCTGCTCAAGGCGCTCCAGCCCCCTCGGTGGTGTGGTGTGGTGGTGCCGTGGTGCCCAACTACTCGCCCTGCTGGCCCTGCTCGCCAAGATCGAATCTACTGGGTGGACCGTCACCGTTGTGACAAGTTCACCATCCGACGCTATGTCGACATGGCAATTTGGCGTGATGCATTCGATCACGAAGCGTGGCAGGCGTCGACCCCCCTGTGAAGAGGGCGGGGAGTTCGATGGCTGGTTGCCGCACGACCGACCGCCCAGTGGGGCCGGAGAACGTGCCGCGTCGAGCGGTCTGGTCTGCGGCTTTGCCGAACGGTGCGCGCCGGTAACGAGATTGACTGAAAACCGCCGGTACGTGAAGGGGGCGCGCGTCGGGGAATCGTGCGCCGGTGGGCGCTGGGTGGCTCGGACGTGTCGGTGAGGTGGAGGGCGCCCGAGCCGGCCCCGAGCGGGGTGTGACCTGGGTTTCCGTTTGGGCCGCGGCGCGACGGGCCGGGATCGTATGGTCGGAACATGACGAAGATCGGTCGACTCGAACAGGCCAACGACAACGCCGCCGGCTTCTGGCTGGCCCAGGCCCGCGCCCAGGGTTGGGAGTCCGAGCGGCGGGAGGGCTTCGCCGCCGTGCGGTGCACCAGGAACGCGACCGACACCCACCGCGTGGTGGTCACCCGCCCGTACGGGGCGGACACGGCGGCTGACGGGCAGTCAGGCGGGCGGTCCGCCGGGGCGGCGGCCCTGCAGGCGGAGCTGGCCGAGCTGTTCGAGAAGTGGGGCACCACGCGGATGGTGGTGGAGGACCCGTACGGCGGGCTCGACTTCGCCGCGGGTGGCTGCACGCCGACCCGGCCGATGAACGTCATGGTCCGTGAGCCGGAGGCCTCCGAGGCCTCCGCGGCCCCGGAGGCCTCCGTGGCGGCCGTCGCGGCAGGGCTGCGTCCGGGAGTGACGGTGGAGGAGATCGGCTCGGCGGCCGAACTCGCCGAGCTGGAGCGGGTGGTGGTGGACGGCTTCCCGTTGGAGGAGCACCAGCCGTGGCGTGCCGGTGCGGTACTGCCGGCCGCGCTGTTGGCCGAGCCGGGCTACCGGGCCTGGCTCGGCCGGGTCGAGGGCGTCCCGGCCGCCGCCTGCATGACCTACGACGACGGCGAGACGGTGGGCGTCTACTGGGTCGCGACCCTGTCGACCCACCGCTCGATGGGCCTGGGACGGGCCGTCCTGACGACCGCCCTCGCGGCGCAGCCGGGGCGGGTCTTCACCCTGGTGGCCACCCTGCTCGGTGAACCCCTGTACCGGCAGCTGGGGTTCGTGGAGCGCGGTGCTACGCGCTGGTGGCGCTGACGCTCGGCATCGGGGCGGGGACGGGGACGGGGACGGGGACGGGGGTTCCCGGGCCGGTCGGTGCGGGTGGGCTGCTCGGCGTGGCCGGGCCGCTCGGTGCGCGGAGGGGGGTGACGTCGGCGACCCCGGTTCGGTTCTTGTGCCGGAGGTCGTGGCGCGGTTCGGAGCCGGCCTCTGCCCGAAGGGCGGTCCGGGGTTCGCCGTGCGGCCGGGGCTCGGCGTGGAGCCGGGACTCGCTGTGGATCCGGGGTTCGCCGAGGAGCCGGGCCTCCGGCCGGGTGTGCGGGGCCGAGGTGGCGGTACGGCGTGCGGTGGCCGCGGTGCTCGCGCCGGTCGGGGCGGAGCGGGCGGAGAGGATCAGCCCGACGGCCTCCGGGAGGCCGGCCGCACTGAGGGTCGGGCGGTAGCCGGGTTCCGACCACGGGCGACCGTGGTGGAGCCAGACGCTGCGCAGGCCGGTGAGCTCGGCGCCGGCGATGTCGGCGGGGGCGTGGTCGCCGACCATCCAGGTCCGGTCGGCCCAGTCGCCGGTCGGCGTCACGCCGCAGCGCTGGGCGGCGATCTCGAAGATCCGCGGATCGGGCTTGAGGCAGCGCGCCTCCTCGGAGATCACCCAACCGTCGACCAAGGCGCTGAGCCCGGCCCGCCGGATCTTCTCCAACTGGGGGCCGGTGCCGCCGTTGCTCACGATGCCGATGAGCCAGCCGGCGGACCGGGCCGCGTTGAGCGCGGCGAGGTGGGAGGGCGGGCAGTGGATGTGGGAGTTGATGCCCCGCCGGTAGTGGCCGAGCAGGGAGTCCATCGAGCGGTCCAGGCCGTAGCGGCGCTTGGCGGCCCCGAGTACGGTGCTGCGGGGTACGTAGCCGCCGCCGTCGATGGTCGTGAGCCAGCCCAGGTCGGCGGCGGGTAGCCGGTGCTCGGCCAGGAAGTCCCGGGCCCAGGCGCGGAAGGCGGCGTCCCGGGGCAGCAGGGTGTTGTCGAGGTCGAGCAGCAGCAGCGGCATGCGGTGCATGCTGCCAGCAGGCCGGAGTATGCATCAGGCAATTGCCGCGTTACCCTCCGTGCCGCCTCGAATTGGCCGGAAGCGGTTGCCCGGTGGGGGATCGGCGGAGGCCAGAGGTTTGACCGGCGGCGGGGGTGGGACCGCGCGGCGGTCGCCGGCGCCGAACGGTGGGGGCACGTGACGTGCACGTATATAGAGGAGAGCCGGGCGCATGCCGTGGGCCGGCCGCGGCGCCGGTGCGCCAACCGGACGGTGACAGTCGGATCACGGTGTACCGGGGCCCTGTTGCGTCCAGGGGCTTCCTCGGCGAAGCTCCAGGGAACCTTCACCGAAGGGCCCTGGCGCACGGGCTCGACGGTGGGGCGCGAAGAACCGGGAACGCGCGACTCCGTTCGCGGGATTCCTTGCCGTTCAAGGGCTCTGCCGCTGGGCGCGGCCCGGGGCCGGTCGTACTCTGAGAGGAACAGGTCACATTCGGTGGTGCTCGGCGGAGACCGGCTCGATGGCTCGGGTGGACCTGTTGCCCGGGCATTCGTGCCCCGTTCTGTCGGCCCATTCCACTCGAAGAGCTTTGAGCCATGGTCGATTTTGAGCTCCCCGAACCGGCGGACGCCGCTCTCGGTGCCCGGATCGAGGAGGAGTTGCGCGCCGGCGGTCCGGGTGCGCCCGGCAGGTCGGGCGGATCGGGCACGTCGGACGCAGTGGACACATCCGGGGCCGAACGGTCCGGACGGGTCGCAGGCCCCCGGGCCGTCGCCGTCCCGGCCAGGGACGTCGTGCGCCGGGGCCGGCTGTGGCCGCGCCAGCGGTGGCTGGGCCGCCGGGGCGAGGGTCGCGGTGGAAGCAGTGAGGGGGCTGCGATGACGGACGGAACGATCGCGGGCGGTACCGGTGCGGCAGGAGCCGTTCCGGGGAGGGCCGGTGGGGCGGAGCTCGCGGCTCAGCCCGCGCGGACCTGTGACCCGGTCTTCCAGCACGGTGTGGTGGTCGGCTTCGACGGCTCGCTCTCCAGCGAACGCGCGCTCGCGTACGCGGTCGGCATGGCCCGCCGGTCACAGTGCGGACTGGTGATCGTGCACGTCGCCAACCGGCTGCCCGCGACGGTCTGGGCAGGCTGCGAGCCGCCCGTGTTCGTGGACCTGCCCGACCACCGCACGGAGGTCCTCGGCCTGGAGCTGGCGTGCGCGGACTACCTCAACGGGGTGCCGTGGATCCTGGTCGAGCGGGGCGGGGACATCTGCCACGAGATCGAGGAGGTCGGCCGGGAGTACGCCGCCGATGCGATCGTGGTCGGGACCACGCACGGGCTGCTCGGCAAGCTGTTCGGTTCGGTCTCGGGCCGCCTGGCGCGCCGGGCGAACCGGCCCGTGATCGTCATCCCCTGAGCGGGGACGTGGAGTCCGTGTGGACGGATGCCGATGGAGGGGGCGGCCCTGGCGGGCCGCCCCCTCCGGCCGTGCCACGGGTCAGGAGTTGATGCCCAACTCCCTTGCGATCAGCATCCGCTGGACCTCGGAGGTGCCCTCCCCGATCTCCAGGATCTTGCAGTCGCGCCACATGCGGGCGACGGGGTACTCGTTCATGAAGCCGTAGCCGCCGTGGATCTGGGTGGCCTCCCGGGCGTTGTCCACCGCCGCCTCGGACGAGTACAGCTTCGCGATGGCCGCCTCCTTCTTGAACGGCTCGGAGTGCAGCAGCCGGGAGGCGGCGTCCCGCCAGGCCAGGCGGGAGGTGTGCGCGCGCATCTCCATGTCGGCGAGCTTGAACTGGATGACCTGGTTGGCGCCGATCGTCCGCCCGAAGGCGCGGCGGGTGCCGGCGTAAGCGATGGACTGGTCGACGCAGCCCTGGGCCAGGCCGGTGGCCAGGGCGGCGATGGCGATGCGACCCTCGTCGAGGATGCGCAGGAACTGGGCGTAGCCGCGGCCGCGGGTGCCGAGCAGGTTGGCCGCGGGAACTCGGCAGTCGGTGAAGGACAGTTCACGGGTGTCGGATGCGTTCCACCCGACCTTGGAGTACTTGCGGGAGACGGTGAACCCAGGGGTACCGGTGGGAACGATGATGGAGGAGATCTCGCGAGTTGACGAGACGTCAGCCGAGTCTTCACTCGAACGAGCGATCGGTTCCGTCAGCGCGGTCACGGTGACCAGGCCGGTCATCTCGGTGCCGGAGTTGGTGATGAAGCACTTGGTGCCGTTGATCACCCACTCGTCCGTCTCCGCGTCGTAGCGGGCCGTGGTGCGGGTCGCCCCGGCGTCCGAGCCGCCCTCCGGCTCGGTCAGGCCGAAGGCGCCGAGCAGCTCACCCGACGTCAGCCGGGGCAGCCACTCCCGCTTCTGCTCCTCGGTGCCGAAGCGGTAGATCGGCATCGCGCCGAGCGAGACCGCGGCCTCCAGGGTGATCGCCACCGAGGAGTCGACCCGGGCGAGCTCCTCCAGGGCCAGGCCGAGGGCGAAGTAGTCGCCGCCCATGCCGCCGTACTCCTCCGGGAAGGGCAGGCCGAACAGCCCCATCTGGGCCATCTCGCGGACGATCTCGTACGGGAACTCGTTCTGCTCGTAGTAGTCCCCGATCTTCGGGGCCACCACGTCGTTGGCGAACTGCTCGACGGTGCGGCGCAGTTCCTCGTACTCGCGGTCCAAGCGGTGGTCGAGCATGGTGATCCTCCTGGATCGGGGCCGCAGGGCCCGGGAGTTGGGGTCGGTCGGGGCCCGGGCGGCCCGGTGGCGCGCGCCGGGGAAGACGCCGGGCCGGTGCCGGGCCGCTGCCCGGGGTGGGGGAGCGGGAGGGGCCGGCCCCGGGGGAGGGGCCGGCCGTCGAGCGGGTCGGAGGGACCGCGACTCAGGCGGAGGTGATGTCCGCGGAGCCGTCGTCCGTGGCGCCGGCCAGGGCCTGGACGGCCCGGGAGGGGCTCGGCCGGCCGAGCCGGCGCGCCATCCAGGCGCTGGTGGCGACCAGGGAGCGCAGGTCCACGCCGGTCTCGATGCCGAGGCCGTGCAGCATCCAGACCAGGTCCTCGGTCGCGAGGTTCCCGGTGGCGCTCTTGGCGTACGGGCAGCCGCCCAGGCCGCCGGCCGAGGCGTCGACCGTGGTGACGCCGGAGCGCAGCGCGGCGAGGGTGTTGGCCAGGGCCTGGCCGTAGGTGTCGTGGAAGTGGACGGCCAGCCGGTCGGGGCCGACCCCGGCCCGGTCGAACGCCTCGAGCAGCGCGGTGACCTGGCCCGGGGTGGCCACGCCGATGGTGTCGCCGAGGCTGAGCTCGGTGCAGCCGAGCTCCAGCAGCCGGACGCCGAACCCGACGACCTGCTCCTGCGGCACCGGGCCCTCCCAGGGGTCGCCGAAGCACATCGAGAGGTAGCCGCGGGTCGGCACCCCGGCCGCGGCAGCGCGCTCGACCACCGGCTTGAACATCTCCAGGGCCTCCGCCGCCGAGCGGTTGAGGTTGCGCCGGGCGAAGGTCTCGGTGGCGCTGGCGAAGACCGCGACCTCGGTGGCGTGGTGGGCCAGCGCGCGGTCCAGGCCGCGCTCGTTCGGCACCAGCACGGGCAGCCGCAGGCCCGGGTGACGGTCGGTCAGCCCGGCCAGCCGGGGCATCAGTTCCTCGGCGTCGGCAAGCTGCGGAACCCACTTGGGGTGGACGAAGCTGGTGGCCTCGACCCGGCCGAGTCCGGCGGCCGCGAGCCGGGCGATGAACTCGGCCTTCACCGTCACCGGTACGAGTGAACTCTCGTTCTGGAGACCGTCGCGGGGCCCGACCTCGTGGATACTGACCCGACCGGGCAGGCCGGGGGCGGGGGCGACGGCGGGCAGGCCCAGGTCCAGCGCGTCGGGCTCGCGCCCACCCGTGGCGGGGGCGGCCGTCGAGGTGTCGGCGGTGCGGCCGGGCTCCGTGGTCACGACGCCTCCCCGGTGGTGAGGGCGTCCGCCGTGCCGGAGGGCTCGACCACGACCAGCAGTTCGTCCATCGCGACGGTGCTCCCGGCGGCGGCCCGCAGCTCGCTGACGGTGCCGTCGTGCGGAGCGGTGATCACGTGCTCCATCTTCATCGCCTCCAGGACGAGCAGGGGTTGGCCGCGGCGGACCTGCTCGCCCGGCGAGGTCTTCACCACGGTGACGGTGCCGGGCATGGGCGCGGTCAGACCGCCGTGGTGGGCGTCGCCACCGCGGGCCTGGTCGGCCACCGGGTCGTACGGGTGCACGCCCCAGGCGTCGCCGTCCAGGCCGAGCCACTGGACCGTTCCGGCGGCGGTGCTGTCGGTGGTGTGTGCGAAGGTCGTCTGCAGACCGTCGACGGTGAGGTGGAGCCGCTCGGGGGCGAGGGCGGCGCGGACGGTCCTGATCGGGCCGCCGTCGAGAGTGGCGTCCCAGGCGGAGGGCGTGCCCGCGGCGGTGGCGGGCCGGAGCCGCACGGTCACCGGGTCCTGGCCCGGCAGCCGGAGCCGGTGGGCGGTCCAGGCGGGGGTGCCGCCGAGCCGCCAGCCGGAGGCCTCGGCGAACGGGTCGGTCCAGCCCTCGTCGGAGACCGCCGGGGCGAGGCCCAACTGGCGTGCCAGCGCGGCCGCGTGGAAGAGCGGTTCGGCGGGGGAGCGGTCCGGCTGCGGGGCGGCCGGGGTGGTGACGCCGTCGGATCCGTCGGTGGCCTCGGAGGCGTCCGAGCCTCCGAGAGGGCCTGAGCCGGCCGGAGCGGCCGAGAAGGAGGAGGCCAGCAGCTCCGGCGCCCGTTCCACCGTGCGCTCGACCAGCCCGGTGTCCAACCGTCCGGCCACCACGTCCGGGTGGGCCAGCAGCCGTCGCAGGAAGCCGGCGTTGGTGGTGACGCCGAGCACCCGGGTCTCGGCCAGGGCCGCCCGCAGACGGCGCAGGGCAGTCGCCCGGTCCGGCCCGTAGGCGATCACCTTGGCCAGCATCGGGTCGTACAGGCTGCCGACCTCGGTGCCCCGCTGGATGCCGGAGTCCACCCGGACGCCCTCGCCCTGCGGGTCCTCCAGCAGCAGGACCTGACCGCCCGTCGGCAGGAAGTCGCGCTCGGGGTCCTCGGCGCAGATCCGGGCCTCGATCGCGTGGCCCAGGAAGGAGATGTCCGACTGATCGAACGTCAGCCGCTCACCGGAGGCGACCCGCACCTGCCACTCGACCAGGTCCAGCCGCGCCGGGGCCGGGGTGTCGGCCCCCACCGCGATCGCCAGCTCGGTGACGGGGTGCTCGACCTGGAGCCGGGTGTTCATCTCCATGAAGAAGAAGTCCATGACGCCCTCGGGCGCGGGCCCGTCGGGGTCCAGACCGGGGACGATGAACTCGACCGTGCCGGCCCCCGTGTAACCGCAGGCCTCGGCCGCGCGGACGGCCGCCAGGCCCATCGCCGCCCGGGTCTCCGGGTTCAGCAGGACGGAGGGAGCCTCCTCGATCAGCTTCTGGTGCCGGCGCTGCAGGCTGCACTCGCGCTCGCCGAGGTGCACCGTCCGGCCGTGGGTGTCGGCCAGGACCTGCACCTCGATGTGGCGCGGCCGGTCGACCCAGCGCTCCAGCAGCAGGGTGTCGTCGCCGAAGGCGGTCCGGGCGATCCGGCGGGCGGCTGCCAGCTCGGTGGCCAGGTCGGCCGGGTCGCGGACCAGCCGCATGCCCTTGCCGCCGCCGCCGGCCGAGGGCTTGAGCAGCACGGGGTAGCCGATCTCGGCTGCGGCGGCGGTGAGTTCGGCGTCGCTCGGGGCCCCGTCGCCGCGCCCGACGCTGCCGGGGACCACGGGCACCCCGGCGGCCCGGACGGCCTCCTTGGCGTTGATCTTGTCGCCCATCAGCTCCACCGCACCGGGCGGCGGGCCGATGAAGACGACACCGGCCTCGGAGCAGGCCCGGGCGAAGGCCGGGTTCTCCGCGAGGAAGCCGTAGCCGGGGTGGATCGCCTGGGCCCCGGTCCGGCGGGCGGCCGCCAGGATCAGGTCGCCCCGCAGGTAGGTCTCGGTGGCCGAGCTGTCGCTGTGCCCCTCCGGGCCGAGCCGGACGGCCAGGTCGGCCTCCCGGACGTGTGGCGCGTCGGCGTCCGCGTCGCTGAACACCGCCACCGAGCGCACGCCGAGGCGGCGGAGCGTGCGGATCACCCGGACCGCGATCTCGCCTCGGTTGGCGACCAGAACTGTGTCGAACATGGGAGGCGTTCCTCCGGGTCGTGAGCGGGGGTCGTGAGCGGGTCGGAAGAGCGGCGGTCGGGGGCGCCGGACGGGTCCGGCGCCCCCCGACGGCGCGTCACATGCGGAAGACGCCGTACGGCCGGGCCGGGGCGAGCGGGGCGTTGGCGCAGGCGGTCAGGGCCAGGCCGAGCGCGGCCCGGGTGTCCATCGGGTCGATCACGCCGTCGTCCCAGAGCCGGGCGGTCGAGTAGTAGGCGTTGCCCTGCCGCTCGTACTGCTCGCGGACCGGCCGCTTGAACTCCTCCTCGGCCTCGCCGGGCCACTCCTCGCCCTGCGCCTCCAACTGGTCGCGGCGCACGGTGGCCAGCACCGAGGCGGCCTGCTCGCCGCCCATCACCGAGATCTTCGCGCCCGGCCACATCCACAGGAAGCGAGGGGAGTAGGCCCGCCCGCACATCGAGTAGTTCCCGGCGCCGTACGAGCCGCCGATCACCACGGTCAGCTTGGGAACCCGGGTGCAGGCCACGGCCGTGACCATCTTGGCGCCGTGCTTGGCGATGCCGCCGGCCTCGTACTGGCGCCCGACCATGAAGCCGGTGATGTTCTGCAGGAAGAGCAGCGGGATGCCGCGCTGGTCGCAGAGCTCGATGAAGTGCGCGCCCTTGAGGGCGGACTCGGCGAACAGCACGCCGTTGTTGGCGACGATGCCGACCGGGTGGCCGTGGATGTGGGCGAAGCCGGTGACCAGGGTGGTCCCGTACTCCGCCTTGAACTCGGCGAAGCGGCTGCCGTCCACCAGACGGGCGATCACCTCGCGGACGTCGTACGGCGTGCGCGGGTCCACCGGCACCGCGCCGTACAGCCCGGCCGGGTCGACGGCGGGGGGCTCGACCGGGGTGAGCGGCCAGGGCTTGGCGGCGCGCGGGCCGAGGCCCGAGACGATGGTCCGCACGATGGACAGCGCGTGGGCGTCGTCCTCGGCCAGATGGTCCGTCACGCCCGAGGTGCGGGAGTGCAGTTCGCCGCCGCCCAGCTCCTCGGCGGTGACGACCTCGCCGGTCGCGGCCTTCACCAGGGGCGGGCCGCCGAGGAAGATGGTGCCCTGGTTCCGGACGATCACGGCCTGGTCGCTCATCGCCGGGACGTACGCGCCGCCGGCCGTGCAGGAGCCGAGCACCGCCGCGATCTGCGGGATGCCCGAGGCCGACAGCCGGGCCTGGTTGTAGAAGATCCGGCCGAAGTGGTCGCGGTCCGGGAAGACCTCGTCCTGCATCGGGAGGAAGGCGCCGCCGGAGTCCACCAGGTAGACGCAGGGGAGCTGGTTCTCCAGCGCCACCTCCTGCGCCCGCAGGTGCTTCTTCACCGTCATCGGGTAGTAGGTGCCGCCCTTGACGGTGGCGTCGTTGGCGACCACCACCACCTCGCGCCCGGCGACCCGGCCGATCCCGGCGATCACGCCGGCCGCCGGTGCGGCGCCGTCGTAGAGGCCGTCCGCCGCGAGCGGGGCGAGCTCCAGGAAGGGGGAGCCCGGGTCGAGCAGGGTGTCCACCCGCTCGCGCGGCAGCAGCTTGCCGCGCGCGGTGTGCCGGGCGCGGGCCTTGGCGCCACCGCCCTCGGCCGCCGCCGCGAGCTTCGTGCGCAGCTCGGCGACCAGCGCCTGGTGCGCGGCGGTGTTCGCCCGGTAGGCGGCCGAGCCCGGGTCGGCCGAGCTCTCCAACCGTGGCGCGGGCGCGGCGGCCGGGTCGAACGTCGGCATCGGACTGCTGCCCCGGCCGGCCTGCGGTGCCCGCAGTCCCTGCGGTCCGTGCAGTCCGGCAGTCGAGAGGACCATCCCCAGAGCTCCCTTGCCCTCGGAGAGCGGACGGGCCGGGCCGACGGTGCGGGTGAGCCCGGGACCCGGAGCCGCCCCAAGTTAATGAGCGTTAACTCCTGGGCTCAGGTTAACCACGGATAACCCCACTGTCTACGATGGGTGTCATGTCGAAGGCCCCCGAAGCCCCCGTAGTCCCGCGCCGGGACCAGATCCGCCGCGAGGCGGCCCGGCTGTTCGCCGCCCGGGGCTTCCTCGGCGTCGGGGTGGACGAGATCGGCAAGGCGGTGGGCATCAGCGGCCCCGCGCTCTACCGCCACTTCTCCGGCAAGGACGCGATGCTCGCCGATCTCCTGATCGGCATCAGCGAGCGACTGCTGGAGGAGGGCCGCCGCCGGGCGGGTGAGGCCGCTACGCCGGACGGCGCCCTGGACGCCCTGATCGACGGCCACGTCGAGTTCGCCCTCGACGACCGCGACCTGATCACCCTGCACGACCGGGAGCTGCTGCACCTCAAGGAGGAGGACCGCCGCAAGGTCCGCCGCCTCCAGCGCTCCTACGTCGAGCTCTGGGTGGACACCGTCCGGCGCACCCATCCGGCGCTGGCCGAGCCGGCCGCCGAGCCGACCGCCCGCACCGTGGTGCACGCCGTCTTCGGCCTGCTCAACTCCACCCCGCACAGCGCCGACCGCACCGGCCTGTCCCGCACGGCCACGGCCGCGCTGCTGCACGGCCTGGCCCAGGGGGCCTTCACGGCCGCGGCCGAGCAGTCGGCCCACTGACCTAGGTCCAACGGCGGTCCGCACGGAGTACGTCCGACCGGTCCGCCGCGCCGCGCCGGGGGGCGATGCTGGTCGGGCCGGGCGTGTCGGGAAGCAGTCCGGGGTCCGGGCTGTTCGCATCGACGTGCCCGCCGGATAAGCACTGGGGGGCGAGCGATGAAATGGTTAGTATCCCTAAATATGCGTGAGACTCACGGATCTGCATCCGAAGACCAGGTGAACGAACCGGCGGCGCTCCGGTCGTCCGGCTGGCTGCGCTGCCTGTCGGGCTACAGCTGGCGCCACCGGCGCGGCGTGCTGCTCGCCTTCGGCGCCTCGCTGGTCGGCATGGCCGTCACCTCCACCGTCCCGCTGATCACCAAGGTGATCATCGACGACGTGATCACCGCGCACAGCCGCCCGCTCACCCCGTGGGCGGTCCTGCTGCTGGTGGCCGCTGCGGTGGTCTTCCTCTGCACCCAGGTCCGCCGGTACTTCGGCGGGCAGCTCGCCATCGACGTCCAGCACGACATGCGGGCCGACCTGTTCCGCTCGCTCACCCGGCTCGACGGGGACCGGCAGGACGAGCTCGACACCGGCCAGGTGGTCGGCCGGGCCACCTCCGACCTCCAGCTGGTCGTCGGCCTGCTCTTCATGCTGCCGATGATGACGGGGAACGTGCTGATGTTCGGCATGTCCCTGGGCGTCATGCTCTGGCTCTCCCCGCCGCTCACCCTGATCGCCCTGCTGATGGGTCCGGCCCTGTGGTGGACCGCCACCCTCAGCCGCAAGCGCCTCTTCCCCGCCACCTGGGCCGCGCAGCAGGAGGCGGCCGCCGTGGCCGGAGTGGTGGACGGCGCGGTCGGCGGCGTCCGGGTGGTCAAGGGCTTCGGCCAGGAGGCCCAGGAGCGGGCCAAGTTGGAGGCCGCCTCCCGCAAGCTGTTCGCGGCCCGGCTCCGCTCCATCCGGCTGAGCAGCCGTTACAACCCGGCCATGCAGGCGGTCCCGGCCCTCGGCCAGGTCGCGGTGCTCGCGCTCGGCGGCTGGCTGGCCGTCAGGGGCGAGGTCAGCCTCGGCACCTTCGTCGCCTTCTCCACCTACCTGGCCCAGCTCACCGGCCCGGTCCGGATGCTCACCATGGTGATCACCGTGGGCCAGCAGGCCAGGGCCGGCGTCGAGCGGGTGCTCGAGCTGGTCGACCTGCGCCCGAAGGTCCAGGAGGCCCCGGACGCCCTCGACCTCACCGCGCTGCCCCGGACGGCGGGGACTCCCGCCATCGAGTTCGACCGCGTCGACTTCTCCTACGGCGGCCGACCGGACACGGACCGGGACCAGGGGCCGGACAGCGGGACCGGCCACGTGCTGTGCGGGCTGAGCTTCCGTCTGGCCGAGGGCGAGACGCTCGCCCTGGTCGGTGCCTCCGGCTCCGGCAAGTCCACCGTCGCGCAGTTGGTGCCGCGCTTCTACGACGCCGCGTCGGGCGCCGTCCGCCTCTACGGACACGACGTCCGCGAGCTGACGGTCGACTCCGTCCGGGCCACCGTCGGCATCGTCCCGGAGGACAGCTTCCTCTTCTCCGAGAGCGTCCGGGACAACATCGCCTACGGCCGCCCCGCCGCCACCGACGAGGAGATCGAGGCCGCCGCCCGGGCGGCGCAGGCGGACGGCTTCATCCGCGAGCTGCCCGAGGGCTACGCCACCAAGGTCGGCGAGCAGGGCCTGACCCTCTCCGGCGGCCAGCGCCAGCGGATCGCGCTCGCCCGGGCCATCCTCAGCGACCCGGCCGTGCTCCTCCTGGACGACGCCACCTCCGCGGTCGACCCGCAGGTCGAGGCCGAGATCCACCAGGCGCTGCACGGCGTCACGGCCGGCCGCACCACCCTCCTGATCGCGCACCGCCGCTCCACCCTCCAACTCGCCGACCGGATCGCCGTGATGGACGCCGGCGGCCTGGTCGACCTCGGCACGCACGAGGAACTCGAGGCCCGATGTCCCCTCTACCGGGCGCTGATCAGCAACCCCGACGAGGTCCTGGACACCCCCCGACCGCCGGCGGCGGAGCCCACCCCGGCCATCCTCACGAAGGCCGTCGAGGCCACCGAGGCCACCGAGGCCGATCCGAGGAAGAAGGCGGGGGCCAAGGCGGCCAAGGCGGAGAAGAAGCCCGGAGCCGACCCCGAGCTGCTCGCCAAGGTCGCCGCGCTGCCCCCCGCCACCGACACCCCCGCGATCCCGGTGGAGCAGGCCGAGGCCGGTGACCCGGACTTCAACCTGCGCCGGATGCTCGCCCCGTTCCGCCGCCCGCTCCTGCTCGCCCTGCTGCTGGTCGCGCTGGACGCGGCCGCCGGTCTCAGCCTGCCGGTCCTGATCCGGCACGGCATCGACGACGGCGTCAGCAAGGCCGCGATGTCCGGGGTGGCGGTCGCCTCGCTCGCCGCGCTGGCGATCGTGCTGCTCGACTGGCTGGTGCAGAGCACCGAGACCAAGGTCAGCGGCCGCACCGGCGAGCGGATGCTCTACAGCCTGCGGCTGAAGATCTTCGCCCACCTCAACCGGCTCGGCCTGGACTACTACGAGCGCGAGTTGTCCGGCCGGATCATGACCAGGATGACCACCGACGTCGACTCGATCAGCTCCTTCCTGCAGACCGGCGTGGTCACCGCCGTGGTCAGCCTGCTGACCTTCTTCGGCATCTTCGCCGCACTGCTGGTGATCGACGCCGGCCTGGCCCTGGTGGTGTTCGCCGTGCTGCCGCTGCTGGCGGTCGCCACCTGGATCTTCCGGCGCAGGTCCAGCACCCAGTACCAGCGCTCCCGCGAGCTGATCAGCACGGTCAACGCCGAGCTGCAGGAGAACGTCGCGGGCATGCGGATCGTCCAGGCGTTCCGCCGGCAGACCGTCAACACCGAGCGCTTCGAGGCCAGCGGCCTCGCCTACCGGGACTCGCGCAACCGCGCGCAGTTCTACATCTCGCTGTACTTCCCGTTCGTGCAGTTCCTCTCCGGCACCGCCGCCGCGCTGGTGCTGATCGTGGGTGCGGCCCGGGTCGAGTCGGGCACCCTGACCATCGGCGCGCTGGTCGCGTACCTGCTCTACATCGACCTCTTCTTCGCCCCGGTCAACCAGCTCTCGCAGATCTTCGACGGCTACCAGCAGGCCGCCGTCGGCCTCGGCCGGATCCGCGAGCTGCTGCGCACCCCGACCAGCACCCCGCCGGCCGAGGACCCGGTGCCGGTCGGCAAGCTGCGCGGCGAGATCACCTTCCAGGACGTCAGCTTCGCCTACAGCGGCGCCGCCGAGGGCCGGCCGGACGTGCTCAGCGGCATCGACCTGCACATCCCCGCCGGGCAGACCGTGGCGCTGGTGGGCGAGACCGGCGCGGGCAAGTCCACGCTGGTCAAGCTGGTGGCGCGGTTCTACGACGTGACCGGCGGCCGGGTGCTGGTGGACGGCACCGACGTGTCCGCGTACGACCTGGCCGAGTACCGGCACCGGCTCGGCGTGGTCCCGCAGGAGGCGTACCTGTTCGCAGGCACGGTGCGCGAGGCCATCGCGTACGGGCGGCCCGACGCCACCGCCGCCGAGGTGGAGGCGGCGGCCGAGGCGGTCGGCGCGCACCGGATGATCACCGGCCTCTCCGACGGCTACGACCACAAGGTCACCTCCCGGGGCCGCAACCTCTCGGCGGGCCAGCGCCAGCTGATAGCCCTGGCCCGCGCCGAACTGGTCGACCCGGACGTCCTGTTGCTGGACGAGGCCACCGCCGCGCTCGACCTGGCCACCGAGGCCGCGGTCAACCGCGCCGCCGACCGGCTGGCCGGCGGCCGCACCACCCTGGTCATCGCCCACCGCCTGACCACCGCCGAGCGGGCCGACCGCGTGGTCGTCCTGGACCGCGGCCGAGTGGTGGAGGACGGCACCCACGACTCCCTGCTGGCCCTCGACGGTGCCTACGCCCGGCTGTGGCGGGCCTTCGTCGCCGAGCACCACGGGCACGCGGAGCGCCTGGACGAGGAGCTGGACGAGCAGGAGAAGGAGCGGGTCTAGGGCAGGGAGCAAGGGCCGTTCGATCACGGAGGGATCTCGGGCGGGCCGCAACTGTGCAGCTCGGCGGTTGCGGGACGGTTCTGACGGGCCGTCATCCGGGTGCGGCCTGGTAGACAGGGCGGGCGACCGCGCGAGAGGCCGGGAGCACCACCCCGGTCCGCCCTGGTCGAGAGGCCACGCCCATGGTTCCGCGCGCCCGCGAGGCACGGTCCACCGCCGCCCGCCCCTCCGTCGGCGGGGCACGGTCCACCGCCGATCATCCCGCCTCCCGGGCGGCGACCACCGCGCTGGTGGTGCTGTTCTCGGCCGGGTACCTGCCCGCCTACCTGCTGCCGACCGTGGTCGGCCGGCTGGTCGGCTCCTTCGGACTGACCACCCCTCAGGCCGGGGCGGTGGGCAGCGCGCTGCTGCTCGCCTCCGCCTCGGCGGGGCTTCTGCTGGCCGGTCGGGTGCGACGCCTCGGCCCGGTCCGGCTGGCCCGGACCGGGACCGGCCTGCTGGCCGTCGGCGGCACCGCAGCCGCGCTCTCCGACCACCTGCCGCTGCTGATCGCCGGCTGCCTGCTCACCGGCCTCGGCGCGGGCACCGCGACGGCGGTGGCCTCTACGGGCATCGCCGCCACCGCCGACCCGCAGCGCGGTTCGGCGCTGGGGCTGCTGACCACCTCCGCCGTGGCCGCGGCGCTCTTCCTGGCGCTGCCCCGGCTCGGCGGCGGGCACGGGCTGCCGTTCGCGGCCGTCGCCGGGTGGGCACTGGTGGCCGCGCTGACCACGGGCCGTCTGACGGTCGGTCCGCTGACGGAGGGTCCGACCGCCTCGCGCAGGTCGTCCGGGGGCGCGCTGCCCCGGAAGGCGGTGGGCTGCGTACTGGCCGGCGGAATGCTGCTCTGGTCGATGGGGCAGAACGCCCTCTGGGGCGTGAGCGGTCAGATCGGCACCGCCCGGGTCGGTCTGGACGAGCGGACCCTCGGCCTGGTCTTCGCCGCCGCGCTCGGCGGCGGCCTGCTCGGGGTGACGGCGGCGAGCGCGGTGGGCTCCCGCTTCGGGCGGGCGCTGCCGATCGGGGCCGGCACCGCGGTGATCGCGCTCTGCATGGTGCTGGCGGGCGGCGCCGGATCGGTGCTGCCGTTCGCCGTCGGCGAGGTGCTCTGGAACACCTGCTACCCGCTGGTGCTCAGTCACCTGATCGCGCTGGCCGCCGGATTGGACCGGGCCGGCCGCTGGGCCGTGCTGGCCGGGGCGGGCTCCTCGCTCGGAGTGGCGGCCGGGCCGGTGGTCGGCGCCACCCTGGCCGCCGCCGCCGGTTACCCGGGCATGGGGCTGGCGCTCGCCGGCCTGCTCGCGGCGGTGGGCGTCCCGCTGGTGCTGGTCGCCCGGCGGAGCGCGGCGCCGACGGCCGCCCGGGTGTTCGTCCCGGCACAGCGGTCGGCACACCGGCCGTCGGCACACCGGCCGTCGGCGGTCCGGGCGGAGACGGTCGCCGCCGGACACTGACCGGGTGCCCGGATTCCGTTGACGCAGACGGTAGTTCGTACCCCGGTGGCAGTGTCGCCGGTGCTAGCCTGGCCGGATGGCCAAGACCTCCTCGGGTGGGCGCCCGGACCTGGTCAGCACTCTGGTGCGGTCCGCCTTCCTGGTGAACGAGGTGTACGCCGAGTCCGCCCGCGGGCTCGGCCTGACCCCGCAGCAGGGGCAGTTGCTCTGCGTCCTCATGGCCCGGCCGCACGGGATGGGCGAACTGGGCGGGGTGCTCGGCCTGGCCCGGTCCAGCCTGACCGGGCTGGTGGACCGGACCTCGCAGCGCGGGCTGGTCCGCCGGGAGCCGGGCCCGGGCGACGCCCGGGCCGTCCGGGTCGCGCTCACGCCCGAGGGCACCGGACTCGCCGAGCTCTTCTACGCCGAGGCCCGCCGCCGGATCGACGCTCTGGCGGGCGGGATCGGCGAAGCCGGCCGGGAGGCGCTCGCGGAGCTCCTCGACCGCGTGGTGGAGCAGAACGGCGCGCCCGTGGTCTTCCTGGCCCGCGGCCACCGCCCGCCCGCGGACCGGACCCCCGCCGTTCGGGCCCGTCACCCCGGCTGAGCCACCGTCAGCACCTGGACACGCCTCGGCCCGCTCCCGCCCGGGGCGTCCGCCTGCGTTCCCGGCCGAAGCGTCCGCCGACGTCCCCGGTCCTGCCCGGCCCGGTCAGCCGCCGGTGCGGGACAGCAGTGCCGTCAGCAGCCGCCCCAGGTCCGCCCCGCGCGGCAGCTCGCTGACCTGTCCGTCACCCACCTCCACCACCCGCCAGGACCCGTCCGCCTCCGACTGGGCCAGGTCGGTGGTGACGAAGCGGCAGCCGAGCGAGCGCACCAGCGGCTGCACCCCACCGAGCTCCGGCCGGACCACCGCGTCCGGCCGGTCCGGATGCGGGCCGACCAGCACCGGATCGCCGTCCAGCCACCACACCCGGGCCTCCACCGCCCGGCCGTCCGCGCCCCGCCGGTACTCCTCGAACCGCCGCAGCACCACGCCCCCGGCCAGGAACTCGCCCTGGAGCTCCTCGAACCGCCGCACCACCCGCAGCAGCCCGGCCGTGTCGGCCAGCTCCGGCACGTAGCAGGCCTCGTCCCACTCGTGCTTGCGCGACTTCACGTAGTCCTTCACCACGGCCGGCCCGCGCCCGCCCAACCGCCGCGCCGCCTCCGCCAGCGCGGCCTCGCCGACCGCGCCGCCACGGCCCGGCCCGCTCGGCAGCCACACGCTCTCCGGCGTCGAGCCCTCGAAGACCGGGTACCAGCCCGGCAGTTCATGGGCGTCGGCGTACGAGGCACCGCTGGTCATCAGTGGTCGCCCGCGTGCGGCGAGCGCCTCCGCGAGCTCGGTGTACCGGGCCGTCGGGACCATCCACCCCCGGTACCACAGCGGACCGCCGCCCGCCGGGACCGCTCGGACCGCCTCCCGGACGTCCCCCGCCAGCAGCGCGTCATGGTCCAACAGGACGGTGCCGCCGCCGAGTTCGGTGACCCGCCGGGCCTCCAGCAGGAAGTGCGGATCGGGGCGGCGGGGGGTCAGCGGATCGACGGGGAAGAGGATCATTCGCTCAGGTTAGGGCCGGAGGCGGGCGGCGCAACGGAAATGCCCTGGTCGCCGTCGGAGCCGTCTGCCAGGGTGACCCGATGCGAACCCCACGACGAGCGGCACGGACCGCCGTACTGGAGCCGGGCGGCGCGGTCTTCCTGCTTCGCTCCGACAACAGCGAGGTCGGCGTGCACTGGACCATGCCGGGCGGCGGCATCGAGGCGGGTGAGTCCCCGGCCACCGGAGCCCGCCGCGAGCTCTGGGAGGAGACCGGCTGGACCGACCTGGCCCCGGGCCCGCTGCTCTGCACCTGGGAGCACGACTTCACCTGGCACGGCATCCCGGTCCGCCAGCACGAGCACGTCTACCTCAGCCGTGGCCCCCGGCGCGGGCTGGTCGGCGACGTCAGCGCGGTGCACGCGACCGACCGCATCCTCGACTCCCGCTGGTGGTCCCCGGAGGACCTGGCCGACCCGGCCGCCGACGCCCTCTGGCCCCCGCAACTGCCCGAGCTGCTGGCCGCGGTCCGCGAGGACTGGCTGGCCGGTCGGGGCACGGTGGTCCCGGTCGACCTCGGGTACGTGCCCAACGCGCGGTGAGGGCGGGCCGCGAGGAGAAAGTCCCTGTCCCGGGCAGGCGCCCGGCGGCTACCCTGGCGGACATGAAGCTTCAGCCGTGCCTCAGCTGGTGGCCGTCCTAGGACGGCCACCCCGCACGCATGACCGCAGGGCCGTCCGCAAGGGCGGCCCTGCGGCGTGTCCGCACACGGCGGCTCCCGGCGGACGGTCCGACCCACCGTCACCTCCCAGGAGCCACCGATGCAGACCACCACCTCCGCCACCCCGGCCGTCGGCCACACCACTCTCGACGAGGTCCTCCGCCACCCCGAGGGCCACCGCATCCTCACCGGCGACCGCCCCACCGGCCCGCTCCACCTCGGCCACTACTTCGGCACCCTCAAGAACCGCGTCGACCTCCAGGCCGCCGGCGTCGAACTCCTCCTGGTGGTCGCCGACTACCAGACCCTCACCGACCGGGACCGGGCCGACCGCCCCGCCGAGGCCGCCGAGGACCTGGTGCTCGACTACCTCGCCGCCGGTGTCGACCCGACCCGGGCCACGGTCTTCACGCACAGCTCCGTCCCCGCCCTGAACCAGCTGATGCTCCCCTTCCTCAGCCTGGTCAGCGTCGCCGAGCTCAGCCGCAACCCCACCGTCAAGGACGAGATCGCGCACTCCAGCCAGGCCGCCGTCAGCGGACTGATGTTCACCTATCCCGTGCACCAGGCCGCCGACATCCTCTTCTGCAAGGCCGACCTGGTCCCCGTCGGCCGCGACCAGCTCCCGCACCTGGAGGTCACCCGCACCATCGCCCGCCGCTTCAACGAGCGCTACGCCACCGAGCTCTTCCCCGTCCCCCGGCCACTGCTCTCCGACGCACCGCTGCTCCTCGGCACCGACGGCGGCAAGATGAGCAAGAGCCGCGGCAACGCCATCCCGCTCGGCGCCACCGAGGACCGCACCGCCAAGCTCATCCGCGGCGCCACCACCGACGCCTCACGGCACATCAGCTACGACCCCGAGGCCCGCCCCGGCGTCTCCGGCCTGCTCCGGCTCGCCGCCCTCTGCCAGGACCGCGACCCGGCCGCCGTGGCCGCCGAGATCGGTGACGGCGGAGCGGCCGCCCTCAAGAAGCACGTCACCGAGGCCGTCAACGAGTACCTCCGCCCCATCCGCGCCCGCCGCGCCGAACTCGCCGAGGACCGCACCCTGCTCCGCACCGTCCTCACCGAGGGCGCCGAACGGGCCAACGCCCTCGCCGACGCCACCCTGGCCGAGGTCCGCCACGCGATGGGCATGCGGTAGGACTGGAAGGGACTGCGCGGTGCCGGCCGGGCACCCGTCCGACCGGCACCGCGCCCCTCCCGTCCTCCGTCCCTCCGAGGGGTACCTGACGATGTCTCAGACGACCACCGCCACCGCTGCCGTCGGCACGCCGCGCAGGGGGCGCCGCCTGGTGCCCGGCGACCGGGTCGCCCTGGTGGCCACCAGCGGACCCCTCGAGGCCGACCAGATCGCGGCCGGCACCGCCGTCCTCCGGTCCTGGGGCCTGGAGGTCGTCCCCGGTGCCCACCACCGCGACAACCACCTCGGCTACCTGGCCGGCACCGACGCCGACCGCGCCGCCGACTTCCAGCAGGCCTGGCTCGACCCCACCGTCGCCGCCGTCATCTGCGCCCGCGGCGGCTACGGCGTCCAGCGGATGGTCGACCTGCTCGACTGGGACGCGCTGCGCGCCGCGCCGCCCAAGGCCCTGGTCGGCTTCAGCGACATCACCGTCCTGCACGAGGCCGTCGCCCAGCGCCTCGGCGTCCCCACCCTCTACGGCCCGCTCGGCACCGGCGCCACCTTCATCGCCGACCCGCCCACCGCCAAACACCTGCGCCGCACCCTCTTCGAGCCCGAGACCACCCTGGTCGTCGGCTCCACCGGCACCCCCCTCTTCCCCGGCACCGCCCGCGGCACCACGGCCGGCGGCTGCGCCGCCCTGCTCGCCGCCGAACGCGGCACCCCCACCGCCCGCCCCTCCTTCGCCGGCACCCTCCTCCTGCTGGAGGACGTCGGCGAGCAGCCCTACCAGCTCGACCGCATCCTCACCCAGCTGATCCGCTCCGGCGCCCTGGAGGGCGTGGCCGGGATCGCCCTCGGTTCCTGGGAGGACTGCGGGCCGCTCGACCAGGTCAGGGAGACCATGCGCGACCGGCTCGCCCCGCTGGGCGTCCCGGTGATCTGGGAGTTCGGCTTCGGCCACTGCCCCTCCACCCTCACCGTCCCGCTCGGCCTGCCCGCCACCCTGGACGCCGGAGCCGGCACCCTCACCTTCGACGTGCCGGTCCTCACCGCGCACCCGGCTGAGTAGGGTGCGCCCCATGCCGCTGGACAGCAACGCCGCCGCGACCTCCGCCTCTTCCCCGGCGACCCCCGAGAGCCTGGTCGCCCTCGCCACCCGCCTCCTCGACGGCCACACCGTCCACAAGGGCCGCTCCGTCCTCGGCCTCACCGGTCCGCCCGGCACCGGGAAGTCCACCCTGGCCCTCTACCTGATCACCGAGATCAACCGCACCCACGGCCCCGGTACCGCGGCCTACCTCCCCCTCGACGGCTTCCACCTCGCCAACGCCCAACTCGACCGCCTCGGCCTGCGCCACCGCAAGGGCTCCCCGCCCAGCTTCGACGCCCACGGCTACGTCGCCCTCCTCCGCCGTGTCCACACCGAACGCTTCACCGAGGTCTACGCCCCCGGCTTCGACCGCACCCTCGACGAGGCGGTCGCCGGCCGCCACGCCATCCACCCCCACACCCGCCTGGTCGTCACCGAGGGCAACTACCTCGCCAGCACCGAGCCCCCCTGGTCCGCCGTCCGCCCCCTCCTCCACGAGCTCTGGTACCTCGCGACGCCGGCCTCCGTCCGGGACGAACGCCTGATGCACCGTCATGTCAGCGGCGGCCGCACCCCGGAGGCGGCTCGGGAGTGGATCGAGCGCAACGACGCTCCCAACGGCGCGTACGTGGAGGGGTCGCCGGCCGCCTGCACGCGGGTCCTCGAAGTGGGATGTTTGCCTTCGGAGGGTGACGGGGGTAGTGTTCTCTAGTCGCTCGGCAGGGAGCACCGGACACGCGTTCTGTGTGGACGGTCCCGGGGCGGCCAATCCTTGGAACACCACTTCTGCTCGGAAC